>JBOHSQ010000212.1:0-19159 GCA_050733295.1 Gemmatimonadales bacterium | reverse complement strand
GGGTGGGCGAGCGCGCCGACGCCACCAGCTCGCCAATTGCGGACTCGACCCCGAGCTGGGCCGCGTCGAGCGAGGAGCGCAGCAGCTCGCGCTCGGCCAGGGCCAGCGCCTCGGCGGCGCGACGCTTGGGCAGGCCGCATGCAACCAGGGCTGCACCCCGGAGAGCCCTCAGCGAGGATGCCACGCCGGCCTTGGGCAGATCCGCGCCCAGCGCCTCGAGTGGGTCCAGCAGGCTGTCGCCCTGCCGGACCAGGCAACCAAGATTCGGAAGCGGCGCAACCTGGCCGGGCTCGAGTGCCCCCTCCTCGGCCAGGACCGCGAGCCACAGTCGGAGTTCCGCGAGGCGCACCGCCATCGGATCGCGATCCACCCCGAAGAGGCCCGGAAGCACGCGGCGTCGGACTCCAGGCGCGAGATCGCCTGCGGCGCGCCTTCGACCGGCCACTTCCTCGAGGGCACCGAGGAGAAACGCCCCGGAACCCACCGCCGGGTCGAGGACCGTCAGCGCGTCGAGCTCGTCCAGCGATGGCTGCCGTCCCTCGAAATGCGCGGCCAACGCCGCGTCGATCATTCGACGGACCAGCGCTGCCGGCGTGTAATAGGTCCCGGTGGCGCGCCGGCGAGCCGGGTCCATCACGCCTTCGAACACCCGCCCCAGTGTGTCGGGAGCCACGCTGGGGCCGTCCTGAGCCTCCACCACCGTGAAGTGGAATCGCTCGAACAGGGAATCGAAGGCATCGCGCCACGCCGCATCCGGCACCTCGAGCGGCCACCGGCGCTCGAGCGGATGCGGTTCGAACAGGCCGCCATTCAGAAACGGGATGTGGCCGAATCGTCCGGCGGCGAGGCCCCGTTCCTCAGGCCGGCGGTTCAGTGTGCCGAAGAAGAGCGGCCGGAAGAGGCCGCGATGGAGGCGGCGCCCGGACGCGAGGGACCGATCCACTTCTTCGGCCAGGAAGGCGTCGCGGCCATCGAGCCAGCCGCGACTCTGCACGAAGTAGAGGAAGAGGACACGAGTGAACTGGATGAGGGCCAGCGAACGCCGATCCCCTGCCGCGATGGTTCGGGGCAGGGCGGCCTCGAACCGGGCGAGCGCATCGGTGAAGGCGCGAAAGAACGCGCGGCCGGTTCCTCGCCCGGCCAGTGCCTCGCCGATCCGAAGCGCCAACGCGAGGCGGCTCTCAGCCGGCCCACGGACGCGCGCCAGGCAGGCGAGGCCGAGGCGAGATGGACGCTCGAGGTCGATGACGAGAAGCTCGGGTCGCTCGACGGTCTGGATGGCCAGCGCGAGCGTGCGCTGGTCCGGGTCAAGGGCGAGGGCGGCGGCGAGGTCGCCTCGTCGAGCGAGCCGGCGGGCGAGAGTGGCGGCGGCGGCTGCCGGGTTCTCGGCTTCGATGCCGTACCACGCGAATCCGTTCGCGTCTCCGACCCGCGCCGCGCGCCGCCACGTTTCCTCCCGCGCCCAGCCCGCCGCTTCCAGTGGCTCCCACCGCGGCTCGTGGCCCCAGGCCGCGATGAGCAGGGTGAGGTCCTCGACCTGCCGTACGGCGGCCAGCGCTTGCGGCAGGCGCATCGTGAGCGCGGAAGGCACGATGCCACCCTACCGGTGGCCGGCGTCCAGCGCGAAGCAATTCGAGGCCGGGCGTGACCACGCTACGCGGCGCGCCGGCCGTCAGCCCCTTCGCTCGGCCGTGCCGTGTGATCCGGCCCGCCCATACACCCTGCCACGCCATTCCACTCGAGTCTCCCCCCTCCAGATGGAGCGGCCCACGATGAACAGCGCCACGGCGGCACCCAGAGGGTGGAGCAGGCCGTACCAGGCGGGAATCCGCATCGAGCGGGACACCATCGCCCAGAATCCAGATGCGCAGGCGCAAGCGGCGATTGCCGCGCGGAACCCCGGCACCAGTCCAACGGCGGCCAGCATCACGGCTCCGGCCGGAATGAGCCAGAAAGCGAGGCCGGCGGCGAGCGCCAGCGGAACCAGTGCCCGCCGGAGCGGCTCGTCGGGGTAGGAGCGCCGCCCGCCCAGGTAGATGTTCTTGGACCAGCCCTCGATCATCTGGGGAAGGCTCCGGTACATCCGCGTCTCCATGTAGGATCTGGCGAATGCGAACCGGACCTTCAGGCCGGCTTCGAAGAAGGCCTGCGCGAGGGCGAGGTCCTCGGCGACCTCGCCGCGCACCGTCGCGTGGGTACCGACCGCCTCGTACGCCGCCCGCCGGACCAGGATGAACTGGCCGTTGGCGATCACATCCCGCCGGCGGCGCGCACGGTTCACCGCCGCGGGGTGGTAGCGGACGCCGAGCAGCATCCAGAACTGGGGCATGACCGCCCGCTCCCAGAACGTGTCGCAGCGTATGTGGGGCATGACGGTGAACAGGTCGGCGCCGAGCCGATGCATCATTCCGACCGCGCGCGCGTGCAGCTCCGGCTCGTGCGAGGTGTCGGCGTCGGTGAAGAGGATCAGGTCGGACCGCGCACGGCGGTAACCCTGAAGGCAGGCCCACGGCTTTCCATACCACCCGGCCGGGAGGGGCTCGCCCTCGACCAGCTTGACCCGCGAATCCGCCTCTGCGGCCGCCCGGACGAGGTCGGCGGTGCCATCATCCGACCGGTCGTCCACCACGAAGACCTCGAGCCGCTCGTACCGACTCTCCCGGATCGACGCGAGCAGATGTGCGATGGTCTCGCGCTCGTTGCGGGCGGGGATGATGATGCTCAGCGGAGTCCCGCTGTCAGGCTCTGCCTCCGCGAGGTCAGGGCGCCGCCGCGCCAGCCGGACCAGGGCGATCCACGGCAGCATCCAGGGCAGGACCAACAGCCAATCGCGGAGCGCCATCGAAGTGGAAGGTTCGCCGCGAGGCGGCGATCAGCGGCGAGCGGTGAGAGCAGCGAGCTCCTGCTCCAGGGAGACGATCTGGCGCTCGGCCTCCGCGGGATCGAACTCCGAGCCGGGCGAGGGGACGCCGTTCTCGGTGAACAGCGTGGCCACGAGCGCGTCCGTGTATCCTACCACGCCGACGGCGATGCCCTTGTCGAGCACCCGGTTCAAGCGGATGACGATGGCCATCGCCTGGCGCGCGCGCATGGCGGCGAGCACGGGCGCGAGCTGCCGGGTGAGCAGGTCACGGAGGTACTGCAGCTCCTCGACCACCTCGCCGGCCGCGAGGCCGCGCGTGGCGCCGGCGCGGCCGTAGTGTTCCATGGCCTGGTAGAACAGGCTCTTGACCTCGCGACGCCACGGTCCGACCATCTCGGCCATCATCGTGACGAGCAGGTGCAAGTGCCGCTCGAGCATGGCGCGGGAGATGGTCCGGCCGAGTGTGTCGCGTCCGTCCAGCCATTCCAGCCACTGGGCCACGAGATCCGCCCGCTGTTCGCTGATGGCGCGACCTGCGGCGAGGAGGGCGGGATGGGAAGCGCGCAGGGGGGGCTCCGGTGGGCGGGAGAGCGGTGGGGAATCTACAATCCGGGCACGGGGAGGCCAAATGCCGCTGCTGGGTTCGCTGAAGCCGAAGGCCTTGCGCGCGGGAAGTCGGGTGGGGCTGGTGTCGCCGGCGGGTCCGCTGCTCGAGCTCGACGATGTCGTGCGCGGCGAGGAACTGTGCCGGGCGCTCGGCTACGAGCCGGTGGCGTTTCCCAACGCGGGCAGGAAGTACGGCTACCTCGCCGGCACTGACGACGAGCGGCTCGCGGACCTCAACGCGGCGCTGGCCGACGCTTCGCTCGACGCAGTCTGGTGCCTTCGTGGCGGGTACGGCATCACCCGGATCCTCCCCCATGTCGACTTCGCGGCCGCGGCGCGGCGGCCCAAGGTGGTGATCGGGTACAGCGACATCACCGCGCTGCTCCTGGCGCTCCATCGGGAGGCCGGGCTGGTCACCTTTCACGGCCCGATGGCCCGCACGAGCCTCACGAACTTCAGCCGTTGGCACCTGGACCGGGTGACCACCAGCGTGAGCGCGGCCGGGCGGCTGGGCCGCGTGGCGCCGCCGGCGGACGAGCTGGTGCCGGCACTGGGCCGCATCGTCGCAATCCGGGGTGGCGCCGCCGAGGGACCGCTGTTCGGCGGCAACCTCAGCCTGCTGCAATGCCTGATCGGCACGCGATGGTTTCCGGACCTGGCCGGCGCCGTCCTCTTTCTCGAGGACGTGGGCGAGGACCTCTATCGGGTGGATCGGATGCTCTCCCACCTGCGCACCGCCGGCGCACTGGGCCGCCTCGCGGGCGTGGCCATCGGCCGCTTCACCGAAATGGACCGCGGGGGCGAGGACGGCGCGCTCGGCTTCGATGAGGTACTGGCCACGTACCTCGCACCCCTGGGCATCCCGGTGGCGCACGGGTTCCCCGTCGGACACGTGGATGACCAGTGGACGCTGCCGGTGGGAGTGCGGGCCCGGCTCGATGCATCGGCGGGCGAGCTCGAGATCCTCGAGGCGGCCGTCGCCTAGGCAGCCGTGGCCACGCCGTCGCTCACCACCCACTCGCTCCCCGGCGCGATCGGCCCGATCGGCGTCGAGGTGCGCGCGGCTCGGCGCGGCCGGCGCGGGCCCGCAGTAGTCATCGTCCCCGGATTCAAGTCGTTCCCGACCTGGGGCTTCTATCCGTCCACGGCCGACCGGTTCGCGCGGGCGGGATGCACCGCCGTCACCGTCAACCTGAGCGGCTCCGGCGCCGACGAGCGCGGCGAGTTCACCCGGCTCGACCGCTTCGCCCGGAACACGTTCGGCGCCGAGATCCAGGACCTCGCCACGGTGCTCGAGGGGCTCGGGCGCGGGGACCTCGGTGTTGACGCGCCCTCGGGGGTGGGGCTCCTCGGTCACTCACGCGGCGGGGTCGCGGTGCTGGCCAACGCCGGCCGCCCGGAAGTGCGGTCCCTGGTCACCTGGTCGGCGATCTCGAGCGTCGTCCGCTGGGACGAGAGTTCCCGCGCCGAATGGCGACGGCGGGGAGTGCTCGACGTCCCCAACGTGCGTACCGGCCAGACCATGACCGTCGGCCTCACCTTGCTCGATGAGGTCGAGCGCGATGCTGCCGGTGCGCTGGACCTCGACCGACTCGCGCGGGCCGTACGGGTCCCCTGGCTCATCATCCACGGCACCGGGGACGAATCGGTGCCATTCGCCGAGGGACGGGCACTCGCGGCGGCAAACGGAGCCCCGGACACGCGTTTCGTCGAGGTGGACGGCGCCGGGCACACGTTCGGTGTGGCTCACCCCTGGGCCGGTTCGACACCGGCGTTCGAGCGCGTGCTCTCGGAAACCGTCGGGTGGTTCGCCCGGCATCTCGCGTGACCGGCCCTCCACTGCGCGAGCGGCTTGCGCACGCTTTGGCGGCCCGCCCACCCCTCCAGGTGGACGAGCCCGGGCGCCGGCTTGCGGCGGTTGCGGTGATCGCCGTCCCGGATCCGGATTCCGTCCTCCTCATTCGCCGGTCCGAGCGCCTGGGGGATCCCTGGTCCGGCCACCTGGGCCTGCCGGGAGGCGGGTTCGATCCCGGGGACGTCGACCTGCTCGGGACTGCGGTACGCGAGACGCGCGAGGAGGTCGGTCTGGACCTCGCCGGTGCGCCCTGCGTGGGATCACTCGACGACGTGGCGCCGCGCACACCGGTCCTGCCTCCCATTACTGTTCGCCCGTTCGTCTTCTGCCTCGACGCGCGCCCCGCCCTCACTCTCAGCGACGAGGTGGCTCGTGCCTTCTGGATCGAGCTGGCCCACCTGGCGCGCCCCGGCATCTACCAGGAGCGCGTGCTCGAGATCAGTGGGCTCCCCCGCAGCGTGATGGGCTACGGCCTCGAGGATGGACTGGTATGGGGAATGACCGAGCGCATCCTCACCCCGCTCCTGACCTCGCTCAACCAGACCTGATCCGAACCGACCCCGCCACCCCACAGGACCGCACACCGAACGACCCATCTCTTGAAATTCGTACAAGCGTATTCTAGATTTAGCCCCGCCTAACACACCGTGCCGGGGTCGGCCGCGCCTGCGGCCAAGCCGGCTGGGAACGCTGCAAGTCCTTGGGAGTGAATACGATGAGCAACGGTTCAGCTTCGTGGGATCCGCCCACCGGCGAGGCCCCCAAGCCCGGGGGAATTCTCGATCGCACCCTCTCGCGCCGGGGGATTTTGAAGCTCGGCGCCCTGGGCACGGCGGGCATCGCAGCCGGTGGCGCCTCGCTGCTGGCGGTCCGGCCCGCCTCCTCGAGCCAGGCCGGTGCCCACGGCCACCACGACATGACCACCGTCGGCGACATCGTCCCCGGGCGATTCGATCCCACGGCCTTCCTGACCGCCTTCGACTACGGCAAGGTTTCTCGCCTGCCCAGTGGGCAGCGGCTCCGCGAGTACGAGCTGGTGGCCGAGGAGATGGAGATCGAGGTGGCGCCGGGGGTGTTCTACCCCGCGTGGACCTACAACCGGCAGGTGCCGGGGCCGACCATCCGGTGCACCGAGGGCGACCGCGTGCGGGTGCTCTTCATCAACCGCGGGTCGCATCCCCATTCCGTCCATTTCCACGGCGTCCACCCGGCCAACATGGATGGCGCGTTCGAGATGGTGCAGCCGGGCGCGAGCTTCACCTACGAGTTCGACGCTGAGCCCTTCGCCCTGCAGCTGTACCACTGCCACACCGTTCCCCTCAAGCGGCACCTGCACAAGGGGCTTTACGGCGCGTTCATCATCGACCCCAAGGAGGGACGCCCGCCGGCCAGGGAATTGGTGATGGTGATGAACGGCTTCGACACCAACTTCGACGGTGAGAACGAGGTGTACGCGGTCAACACCGTCGCGTTCCACTACCAGCGGCACCCGATCGAGATCCAGGGCGGCGAGCTGGTGCGCGTCTACCTCGTGAACCTCACCGAATTCGACCTGATCAACTCGTGCCACCTGCACGGCAACTTCTTCAAGCTGTTCCGGACCGGCAGCGACCTGGAGCGGTTCGAGTGGACCGACCTGGTGACGCTGGGCCAGGGTGAGCGCGCCGTCCTCGAGTTCACCTACAAGCACACCGGCCCCTTCATGTTCCACGCGCACCAGAGCGAGTTCGCCGAGCTGGGCTGGACCGGGATCTTCAACGTGCGGGGTCCGAATGCCTGACGTGACGCCCGCGCGCCGCCTGCTGCTCGGGCTCGGGCCGCTGGTGCTGCTCGCGCTCCTGCTCGCGGTCTTCTTCCGCTTCGGACCCGCCGGCGTCTTCCGCAAGGCATTTCCGCCGGTCGAGGAGCTGACGATCGAACGGATCGCGCTCCCGTCGGTGGGTATGATCGAGGTGCACGTGGTGAACGGAGGGCCCGAGGCGGTCCGGGTATCGCAGATGCTCGTGGACGACGCCGCCTGGACCCACGAAGTGGTGGGCGACCGCACCATCCCGCGGCTGGGCCGCCGCACGATCCGCATTCCGTATCCGTGGGTCGAGGGCGAGCCGGTGACGGTGACCCTGCTGACGAGCACCGGACTCACGTTCTCCGCGGACGTGCCGGTCGCGACCGAGACCCCCGCACCGGACGCCCGGTACCTGGGTACGTTCGCGCTGCTCGGGATTTACGCCGGGGTCATTCCGGTCTTCCTGGGGCTGCTCTGGCTCCCCTTCCTGCGCACGCTCCGGCGCGAGACGGTGGACTTCTTCCTCGCGCTCACGGTGGGCCTGCTGTTCTTCCTCGGCGTCGACGCGGTGGCCGAGTCGCTGGAGCTGGCGGGCCGGGTGCCCGATGCGCTGCAGGGCGTAGGCCTGGTCGCGATCGGCGTGCTCACGGCGGCGCTGGCGCTGATGGCCATCGGCGGTGGCAAGCGCGCCTCCGGCGAGCGGCCCTCGGGCTACCTCCTCGCCACCCAGATCGCCCTGGGCATCGGACTGCACAACCTGGGCGAGGGTCTCGCCATCGGCGGTGCCTACGCCACCGGCGAGATCGCGCTCGGGACTTCGCTGGTGCTCGGGTTCCTGCTGCACAACACCACCGAGGGACTGGGCATCGTGAGCCCGCTCACCGGTGAGACGCCGTCCCTCCTGCGCCTCACGCTGCTCGGGCTGCTCGCGGGTGCACCGACCATTCTCGGTGCATGGCTCGGCGGATTCGGCAGCTCGCCGACCCTGTCGGCGCTCTTCCTCTCGCTCGGGGCCGGGGCCATCGGGGCGGTGGTGGTGCAGCTGTGGCGGCTCCTGAGCCACGACGCCTCGGGACGCCGTCGCCTGGCGCCGCGAGTGGCAGTCGGGTTCGTCACGGGGATGCTGGTGATGTACGCCACGGGCCTGCTGGTGGTCGCGTGATCCGTCCGCTGCTGGCCGCCACGGCGACCCTCGCGCTCGCCCTTCCCGCCCTGGCGCAGGAAGGGTCGATCAAGGACAACAGCTTCCTGCTGGAAGAGGCCTACAACCAGGAAGGCGGCGTCGTGCAGCACATCGGGGTGCTGCAGCACCTCGAGGCCGGCGCCGGCTGGGCGTTCACCTTCACGCAGGAGTGGCCGCTGTGGGGCCAGCGGAACCAGCTCAGCTACACCATTCCGGTCCTCGACGGTGAGCGGACCACCGGGCTCGGCGACGTGGGGATCCACTACCGCTACCAGGTCGCGGGAGGTGGCGACGAGTGGCTGGCCCTGGCGCCACGGCTCTCCATGTTCTTTCCCACTGGCAAGGACAGGGAAGGCAACGGGGCCGGGTCGGTCGGCCTGCAGGCGGGCTTGCCCGCCAGTGTGACGCTGGGGTCGCACTTCGTGACCCACCTGAACACCTCGGTCACCCTCACGCCCTCCTCCAGAAACCCGGCGGGGAACGCCGCCACCGCCTTCGACTTCATCGGCGGCGGAAGCCTGGTCTGGCTCGCCGCCCCCACGATGAACTTTCTGGTCGAGGCGGTCTACGCGCGAACCGACGAAGTGCTGGGCGAGGGAAGGACGCGGGGCCACGACGAGGTACTGCTCAATCCCGGGGTGCGGTTCGCCTTCAACCTCCCCGGGGGCCGGCAGGTGGTTCCGGGACTGTCCTACACTTTCGGCGTGGGCCCGAGTGCCGGATCGAATTCGGCCGTCCTGGTGTACCTGAGCTTCGAGCATCCATTCAGCGACGGCGGCTTGACGGGGTCCTCCGCCGCCCGGAAGTTTTCCCGCTCTCCCGCTCGGTCGATCCAATGAGCGCGACTCTCCGCGACACAGCCCTCACCCGCTCGGTCGAGGACTACCTCAAGGCCATCTACCGGCTGTCCCACGGCGGACAGCCGGCCACCACGAGCGAGATCGCCCAGCACCTCGAGGTCTCTGCGCCGTCGGTGAGCGGGATGGTGAAGCGGCTCGCCGACCAGGGCCTGCTGGAGCACGTGCCCTACAGGGGCGTCGAGCTCACGGCATCGGGCCGCCGCGCGGCTCTGCGCATGCTGCGTCGTCATCGGGTGATCGAGACCTACCTCGTGGAACGGCTCGGCTTCACGTGGGACACGGTGCACGAGGAGGCCGAGCGCCTGGAGCACGCGGTGAGCGACGGCCTGATCGATCGAATGGCCGCGGCACTGGGGAATCCCACCTTCGATCCGCACGGCGACCCGATTCCCGCCCGGGACGGGTCGATCGCGGAAATCATCTACACGCCGCTCGACGACCTGCCCGAGGGGGAGACCGTCGTCATCCGGCGGGCGGACACGAGCGACGCGGAGCGCCTTCGCTACCTGGCGGAGATCGGGCTGCGGCCCGGCGCAGAGGCGGTGGTGGTCGCGCGCGAGCCGTTCGGCGGGCCGGTGACGGTCCGGATCGGCGGCGAGCGGCGCATGGTCGGACGGGAGCTGGCCGCGCTGGTGCTCTGCCAGCGGCGGCGGCCCGTGGCGGGCGGCGACGCCGCCTGATCCCGGCCCGACCCCACCGACCCGGTTCCGTAGGGGGATCCCCTTCCGGGTGATATATTCCCGCGGACCGTCTCCGGTCCGGACCCCTGCCTAGATGACCGACATTCTCGAGCGACTCCGAGCCGCCCTCGGCGAGCGCTACGCCATCGAGCGCCAGGCCGGCGAGGGCGGGATGGCCACCGTGTGGCTCGCCCGCGACCTCAAGCACGGGCGCGACGTCGCCGTGAAGGTGCTCCGGCCCGAGCTGGGCGCCTCGATCGGGACCGACCGGTTCCTCCGCGAAATCGAGCTGGCTGCCAAGCTGCAGCATCCCCACATCGTCCCGGTGTACGACTCCGGGGCGGCGCAGGGCGTGCTGTACTACGTGATGCCGTTCGTCGAGGGCGAGTCGCTCCGGGACCGACTCCGGCGGGACGGGGCGTTGCCGATCGAGGAAGCGCAGCGCTACCTGCAGGAGGTCGCGAGCGCGCTGGCCTACGCGCACCAGCGCGGCATCGTGCATCGCGACATCAAGCCTGAGAACATCATGCTGTCGGGTGGGGTGGCCGTGGTCACCGACTTCGGCATCGCCCGCGCCATGGAGGCGGGAAGCCAGAACCTCACCGGAATCGGCATGGCGATCGGCACGCCGGCATACATGAGCCCGGAACAGGCCACCGCCGGCGACGACGTGGATGCGCGCAGCGACCAGTACTCGCTGGCCTGCGTGTACTACGAGATGCTGACCGGCAAGCAGCCCTTCACGGGACCGACTGCCAAGGCCGTGATGGCGCAGAGTCTCACCGGGCCGCGCCCCAGGGCCAGTGCCTCGCGTCAGGGCCTGCCTCCGGGGCTCGATGCCGCGCTCACGCGGGGGCTGGCCTCCGAGCCCGCCGACCGATTCCCCACCATCTCCGGATTCGCTGAGGCCACCGCCCAGGCGGGGAATGGTGGGCGGCGGATCACGCCACCCCTGCTCGCGGGAATCGCGGGGCTGGTGCTCCTGCTCGCCGGCGGCGCCTGGTGGCTGGGCCGAAGCACGGCGAATTCACCGGTGGTGAAGGAGGCGCAGCGGATCGCCGTCCTGCCGTTCACCGCTTCGGGCACGGGCGTGGACGTGCTGGGCGAGGGGATGGTAGACCTGCTCGCGACGAATCTGGATGCTGTGGGTGGCATTTCCGTGGTCGAGCCGCGGAGGGTGCTGGCCCAGTGGCGGAAGCAGGGTGGGGAAGGGCTCGACCTCGACGGCTCGCTCGACGTGGGCCGCGAGGTGGGCGCGGAGGCCATCGTGCTCGGATCCATCGTTGGCACCGGCAACACCGTGCGACTCTCGGCCGACCTCTACGCCAAGGACGGCACCCGACTGGCGCGAGCCCAACAGGAAGGCCATCCGGACAGCGTGCTCGCGCTGGTGGACCGGCTGAGCGTGGCGCTGCTGCAGGACGTCTGGCGTTCCCAGGAACCGATTCCCTCCCTCCGGGTGGCGGCCCTCACCACCTCCTCGGTGCCTGCCCTGCGGGCGTACCTCGAGGGCGAGCGCCACTACCGGCGCGCCGAGTGGGACAGCGCCCAGGCGGCCTTCGAAGCGGCCATCGAGCAGGACTCGACCTTCGCCCTGGCACACTACCGGATGGCCCTGACGCTGGGCTGGAACGGCGGCTACGGGACCGAACGGGACCGGCAGGCCACCGACGCCGCGGCCCGTCACGCCTCACGGCTGCCGGAACGGGAGCGCGCACTCCTGGGCGGCTACCGGCTCTTCAGCGGGCGCGATCCCTCCGCCGCAGACACCCTCCTCCGCATCGCGGCGGCCAACCCGACGGACGTCGATGCGTGGTACCTGCTGGGCGAGGCGCGCTTCCATTCGCGGAGCGTTCGCGGCTGGACGATGGAGGAGCTCTACGCGCCCTTCGACAGCGTGCTGGCGCTCGACTCCACCCTGACGCCGGCCTCCATCCATCCCTTCCAGCTGGCCATCGGGACCGGCGACTCACTCCGCTTCCGGCGTTACGCCGCCACCGTGTCGGGAGGCGCGTCGGCGGGGTATGCCGCGGCGGTGGAGGTGACCCGCAGAATGGTGTGGGGCGGCGGTCCCGTGACCCAGGCGGAGAGCGCGGCCGTCGCGCGGTCCTCGATCGGTTCCTTCCCGGTGGCGATCGCGGCGCGGTGGGACCGGCGGGTGACGCCGCCCAACCTGGTCGAGGGGTTCGACCGACTCGTGCCGATGAGCGGCCCGAACCTCGCCTCGCAGATGCCCTTCCTGCGGGCGTTCCTGCTGGTCGGCCTGGGCCGGGTGGCGGGGTTCGACACGATGGTGGATTCGCTGTACGCGGTGGCACCGCAGTTGGCGCGCAACGTCGAGATCGCCCCATTGCTCATGGGCGCGGCCCCACCGGGATGGCGGGAGACCCGGGTATCGCGGTTCCTCGCCGCGGCTCCCGACAGTCCGTTCATGGCGGCGCTCCAGGTCACGGTGCGGCTCCAGCGGGGCGAGCATGCCCGGGCGCTCCGGATCAGCGACAGCCTGCTCGCACTGCCGCCCGGCCGTGTCGGGGACGATCGCTGGAACGGCATGACCCGCGCCCTGCGTGGCTGGGCCTTGCTCGCCACCGGGGACACGGTGGCGGGAGTCGCCCAGATGCGCGCGGGCCTCAGGCTGCTCAGCGACTGGAACAACTTCCTGACCGGGCCGGTGCGGCTGGTGTACGCCCGTGCCCTGACCGCACGCGCCGAGACCCGGGCCGAGGCCGTCGCCCTGCTGCGCAATGGCTTCGACGGCGACATTGGGCTGCTCGGGCCCGCCATGTACGAGCTGGGGCGCGCGGAAGAGTTGGCCGGCAATCGTGCGAACGCGGCCGAGGCCTACGCCCAGTTCATCCGCTTGTGGGCCGAGGCGGACTCATTCCTGCAGCCCCAGGTGGCGGAGGCCCGCCTCGGGTTGCAACGCGTGACAGGAGAGCCGGCGCCGTAGCGCAGGCCGGCTCCTCCCGCGGTTCGAGGGGCTCAGAGACTGATGCGCGCCGTCACCCCCGCGGTGGTGTAGCGGTAGGCGCCCGTCGTCGAGCTGACTGCCGCGTTGGTCCAGCCGCCCCAGGCCTCGATCGTGGTGGCGTCGCCGACCAGCCGGATGAGCCGCGCGTCGATCCGCCACTCGCTCTGCGCCGACGCGCCCTCCCCGATCCACTGCGCCCCGAGCCCCGCCAGGAGGCGCCAGCCCCAGGGTGACGGCGTGCGGTTCCACCCCGCCCGACCCTCGGCGATGGTGTAGCGGTCGGGCGAGAAGTAGCCTATCGCCGCGTTGTCGTAGCCGAGCCAGCGCCCGTACGCACCGACCCAGAACCCCTTCGGCAGGTCCTTGGTGAGCGCGGCCACGAAGGCGCGACGTTCATTGTCGTCGCTGAGCCAGCCCTGGCTTGCTCCGGCACCGAGCACCAGTCCCTGCGCCAGCCGCAGGTCGGCGCTCGCCTCGACGTCGGTGATGTCGATGTCCTGCCCGATGAGGAATGCGGTCTCGTCGAACGGATAGTGAGCAACGCCCGCGCCCACGGTAAATCGTGACGCTGCCCGCCACACGGCAAGGGCGCGACCGGTCCACGCCAGGCGACCTCCGCCGCCGTCGGGCTCGAGGCTCCGGACGCCAAGCGCCCCGGTAAGCGAGACTGAACCGCGGGCGAATGTGAGCCCGGCCTCCGTCAGTGAGCGGCGGGCATCGAGGGTCTCATCCCAGGCCTCGAGCATTCCCAGCGTGACGAACCCGCGCACGCCGTCGGTGATGGACGTGCTGGCCCCGAGGAGTTGCCACAGGGCGGTGTTCTCGTCGGAATCGTCGCTCCATCCCAGCGTCGGCTCGAGCCAGGTGCGGAGCGCGTTGCGCGCATCGCGGCGCAGGAGTCCCGCATCCCGGTGGCCCGGCCGGGCGCGGAGCGCGCGGTCCGCAGCCTCGAGCGCCAGGCTGGGCCGTCCTTCCCAGAGGCGCAGGCGGCCGAGGCCCGCCAGCGCGTCGGGATTGGAGGGATCGTCGGCCAGCACCACCTCGTATCCTGTGGCCGCCGCGTCCCAATCGCCGAGCCAGGCGCGCACGTTCGCCCGCCCCACCCGCGCGTCGGCTCTGTCGGGATGATCTGCCAGCAGGCTGTCGTAGCGCGCGCTGGCGCCGTCGAAGTCGCCCTGCCAGCTCAGCACCAGTGCTTCGGCGTAGCGGACGTCGGGATCCTCGGGATCCACGGCACGCGCGCGGCGCAACAGCACCAGTGCCGAATCGAGGCGGTCCTCCCAGCTCGCCAGCAACCCGAGCCGGTACAGCGCCCGCACCGCCGGGGGATCTTCCGCCAGCGCGCGGAGGTAGGCGGCGCGGGCGGCGGGGAAATCGCCGGACTCCCATGCGGTGTCGCCCGTGCGGATCTGTGCGGCCGCGGACCGCGCCACGATGGCAAGCACGATGCAGATGAGCACGGCAACGCGGTGCAGGCTCAGGGCATGCTCCAGAGCTGGCGAAGGGAGTCGTAGGCCGGCTTCAATCTCAAATGGAACGTCGGTGTCGTCCACTCCTCCCACCGCCACGGCACGAAGCCTCCTGCGCGCCACTGGTCCCCTGACAGCAACGGCAGGGCGTCGACACGGGCGCCCCGCTCGCCGGTCACCACCGCGCCGAAGCGCAGGCCCTCGGTCGGCACGCTCTGCACCTCGTCCTCTCGCGTGAATTCGAACGCGACCCGTCGGGTCGAGGGATCGGTGACGTTGAGCAGCGCCCACGGCAGCCTGAGCTCGACCAGGTGGGCGGAGCGGTCCCAGTACCAGTCGGCGAGGCTCGAGTCCTCCTGCCTGCCGTGCCGGAGCAGTCCCCGGTCGTGGAGCCGGGCAGGGAAGAAGCCGCCGTCGCGGGCATAGCGTGCCCGGTTCACGATGACCAGCAGCGAGTCCCACCGGGCGTCCTCGCGGTTCACCGGCCGGATCGGGCGGCGGTAGAAGCGGCCGCGATCGTCGCCTTCCTCGAGTGCCTCCCTGCCCGCGAAAGGGTTGTACTCCGGGAGCGCCCGCAACGCGGCGTGGGCGGTGTCGCCCAGCGTCACCAGAAACTCGAATCCGACCTCGCTCCGGATCCCGCCGGGCAGGAGATGCTGGCCGAGGTCGGCACGCACCACGTCGATCGGCAGGTGGAGCGCGTGCCGGCCCAGCTCGAACGCCGGCGCGGTCTCGACGGCCAGGTAGACGAATGCCTCGTCCCGGCCGGCGCGGACGCTGCGGATCGCTCCGGTGCCCCGCAGCACCGGATCCAGTGCGCGCCAGGCTTCGGGGTCACCGCCCAGGGCGGGGGCCGTCCCGCCGAGCCCGGCCTCGGCGGCCAGCAGCCCGTAGTGTTCCTCGGCGTTCTCGACGTTCCGCCATCTCGGGCTGTGCTCCTTCGGCGTCTCCAGGTCGATCGTCACCCAGTTGTGCTTGAACCACTCATCCATCCAGGCGAAGGTCGCCGCTCCGGCCGCTCCCGCCTCACGGATCTCCGCGGTCATGCGCCGGGTCAGGTCGGCCTGGGCGCGCTCGTCGTGGCCGCCATGGGTGAGGCCCTGCGGCTGCCAATGGGCCACGCCCCGGCTGGACGGCACGCCGTATTCGGAGATGACCACGGGGAGCCCTGCATGGTGCACCACGAGGTCGCGCAGGTAGCCGAAGTAGCTCGACGGCCCGAAGCTGGAGCGTGCCGTCGCGTACGCGGAGTCGAGGAGGAGGAAATCCGGGTAGTAGGGATAGGCGTGATAGCTCGCGAACCAGCCCGCCGGGTTGGCCGGCGTGGCGCGCACGAGGCTGGGATCGAGGCCGAGGCGGTCGTTCTCATATTCCCTTCGCGCGGTCAGGACCGGGCGTCCGGCGCGGCGGCGCCACTCGGATTCCTCCAGGGCACCGCTCTCGGTGGGATGTCGGAGCGGATCGAGCGTCGGCCAGTTGGTATAGGCCACCGGTCGGATGGCGTTGTAGCGCTCGACTTCGTGGGCCACGAGCCAGTCGCACTGCTCGGCCAGCCAGCGGTCCATCGCGGGGAGCGCATCGCCCGCGAGCCACCGGCCCGCGAAGCTCGCGCGGGGGTTGGCTTCGTCGAAAGCAGCCACCGCGTATGGCTCCCACTCGCGGCCGAGGATCCAGGCCACCACCCATTCGGATACATCGGCGTCGTACCGCCCCGAGGCGTGCCCCGGCCGGGCCGGCAACTCGGCAGATCCGTGGATCGCGTCCGTCGCACGGCGCATCTCGGCGCGGAATCCTTCCTTCCAGTCCGCGTCGTCGAAGTCGTTGTCAGGAGGTAGCTCGGTCCATACCCCGTGCACCAGCCGCAGCACCCGCGAGGGTCGCGCGAGGTTGTGGGCGCGCAGCGCCCGATAGAACGCAGGCGGAAGGATGGTATAGACGCGGACGACGTTCGCGCCCATCGCCGAGAGGGTGTCGAGCCAGGAACGGTAGAGCGTACTGTCGAGAGGGAACTCCGCCGGGAATCGTCCCGGCAGGGCGACGCCGAGGTTCACTCCCTGCCAGTAGAAGTCCTGCCAGCCCGTTCCGGTCCGGACCTCGAAGCGGTTGCCCCGGACGCGCGAGAACCAGGCGAGGGTATCACTCCGAGGCTTGGGCGGGAGGACAGGCCGGTCCCAGTCCGGCTCGAGGCGGTCGAGCAGCTCACGGGTTTCCGCGTGGTGGGGATCGAGGTTCAACGCGCGACGCGCAGCGGCGGCTGCGGTGGTGTCGCCCCTCCACGCGAGCGCGCGGGCCACGCCACCCCAGGCGTCGGCGCTGTTCGGGTCGGCCGCGATCGCGCTCCGGAAGGCGCGCTCGCCGCCGGGGATGTCATCCAGTCGCAGCGAGGCGTGCCCCAACCCCACCCACGCGTCCGCGAGGCCGGGGCAGCGTGCTGTGACGCTGGCGAAGCGGCGCCTGGCGAGTTCGAGCGAGTCGGCCCGGTACGCCGTCCAGGCGGATTCGAGGAGGCGGGTGCTCTCGGACGGGCAGGCATCCTGGGCCTCTGCGGCGCAGGGAGCGAAGAGGAGGGCCAGGGCGAGCCCGGCGCGGCAGCGGCACGGAGCGAAGCGTAGATTGGGCGACATCCGTCCGCGCAATGTCCACCGGTCCCGGTGGAGGGAGCAAGCCGTGGCCGCACTGCCGTTCGAGCCTGAAGACACCCCGGCCCTGGGCCGCCGCCTGGTGGACACCTTCGGCCAGGGGTGGCAGCGTACCGACCCGCAGGCCCTCCTCGCGGTGTTCGCCCCGGACGCCGTCCTCCTCGAATCCCCGTTCACCGCGCCCCTGTCGGGGATCGCGGCGATCCGGGAATACTGGCAGGACCTCTCCTTCCACCAGTCCGAGGTGAAGTTCACGTCGGGCGAGATCTTCGTCGCCGGACCCTGGTTCGCCGTAGAGTTCAGGGTCACCTTCCGCCGCCGCCGCACCGGGGACCCGGTCGAGGCCAGGGGCGGAATGTTCTGCGAGACAGTGGAGGGCAGGGTCAAGGAAATGCGGCTATACTGGCATCGCCGAGTGGGAGGGCGGGAAGTGCTGGATCGCTAGGGGTCGGCCACGGCTGGCTTGTCACCTATCCGGGACGGAACCGGCCGGCGCCATTCGGCGTAAGACATTGAAGAACCTGTAGATCGACCATGGCATGCTCCTCGCACCCTGACCCGTATCGACGCCGTCCGGCGTCCTTCACTGCGGTCAGGTAGCGGTCGTTCGGGGAGGAAACAATGCTCGCCGTCATTGCCATTGCCGGCTTCCTGGTCATCCCGGCCGCCTCCGCCACTTCGCGGGCAGAGGCTGCGTTCCAGGACCCGGCCATCCGCCTCACCCTCGACCGCGATGGTGCCTGGACTCCAGGTCACTGGGCCAGGGTCCACGTGCGCGCCTCTCGTGACGGCTACCTCGTGGTCCTCCAGGCGGACCCGCGCGGAACCGTTCGCGTGCTGTTCCCCGTCGATCCGATCGACGACCAGTTCATCCCCGGCCAGCGCGATTTCGAAGTCCGCAGTCGAGGCGACCGGGAGGCGTTTCAGGTCGAGAGTGAGCTGGGCACCGGCCTGGTCTATGCGGCGTGGTCGGCCGATCCGTTCCGCCTCGACGAATTCCGGCGCGGCGAGCGCTGGAACCTGCGCGCTCTCGAGATCCCCTCCTCCGAGCTCGACCTCGAGCGCGGTCTGACCGACCTCGTGACCCGGATGGCTTCGGCTGGCGGCTATGACTTCGACGTGCTTCGCTACACCGTGTCGGAGTCCGGATACGCCTCGGTCGGCGGGGACGGCGGGTATGCAAGCGGCGGGGGGTACTCGTCCGGCTGCGATGGGTGCGGCGGGTGGGACTCGAACGTGTACTTCTCGTTCGGATTCGGTTACGGCTATCCCTACTTCTCGTTCGGCTACTACCCATACTATTACCCGTACTACTATGGCTATCACCCGTACTACCCGTACTACGCGCACTATCCGTACTACCCATACTACAACTACGGCTACCCGTACTATCCGTACTACAAGCCGTGGGGCAACTACCCCTATGCGCGCGACCGGTACGGATGGAAGGATCCCTCCAACGCCGTCGGCACGGATCGTCCCGGGTATCGCGATCGCTACGGCCCCACCGGCTATCGTGATCGCGGCGTAACGGGCGCGAGCACGCTGGGCACGCTCGCCGATGGCAACACCACAGGTTACCGCCGCCGGCTGCCCTCGCTCGGCGAGCGCGACATGGCGAATGCGGCTTCGCCCAACAGCGGCCGCCGGCGGACGACGACCGCCGCCGCGGCCGGCACGCAGTCCGAGCGACCGACCGCGCAGTCGGGCGGCCGGCGGCGCGGGTCCGGTGCGGAGGCTCGGCCGGCCCAGAGCGGCAAGCCGACCACGGTGAGCAGTGGCACCGGCACCCGCCGCAGGTCCGAACTCGCCGCGAACACGCCGCGGTCAGGCTCCCGCCAGGGAGCCCCGACGGACGCGCGGCGTCGCTCCGACCTTCCGCAGGATGCGCGGCGAATCAGCCGCTCGCAGGAATCGCCCGCGTCGCCCGGCGTCCTTCGGGTGCGCGCAGGGAGCGAGCCGCGCCGGTCGGCGGGCCAATCGAACCGACCGGAGTTGGCCCGGCGGGTCGAACGTCCCGGCGCGGATCGCGCGCCCGTCACCCGCAACGCTGCGGGGCGCCCGCGTGACGCGACTCGCGACGCCAATCTCCCGAGCCGGGTCGATCGCTCCGGCGCAGGCGGGGAAACCCGGGGCGGGCGCGCCGCCGGCGGCATGCCTCGCAGGGTGGAGGCTCCGAGTGGTGCGTCGAGTGGCAGGGGTGGTAGCCCGGCCCCGGCCAACCGTGGCGCCGGGAGTCCGGGTGGA
>JBOHSQ010000211.1:0-3968 GCA_050733295.1 Gemmatimonadales bacterium | reverse complement strand
TGGGAACCTCCGGGGTGCGCATCCGGCAATGTATACACGTGGGGAGGGGGAAAGGCGGTAGGCCGGGAGGAGGCGCGGAGGAGCGGGATGGCGCACTCCCTCCCGAGGGGTAGCTTCCCGGAACGGGAGATGGCTCCGGTCAGGACCGCCCGTCCTTTCCGTCTTGCCCGTCCCGCCCGTCCCGGTCCCGGAGGCCCCCATGGTCAACGCCGTCATCCTGCTCAAGGTCGAGCGCTCCCACATCAAGCCGCTCGCCGAGCGCCTGGCCGAGTTCCGCGAGATCGTCGAGGTCTACAGCGTGGCGGGATCCTTCGACGTGGTGGCGATCGCGCGGGTGGCGCAGAACGAGGACCTCGAGTCGCTCGTCACCGAGCGGCTGGTGAAGCTGCACGGCATCCAGCAGACCGAAACGCTCATCGCCTTCCGCGCCTTCGCCAAGAAGGACGTCGAGGCCGGGTTCTCGCTCGGCACCTGAATCTCACAGCAGCCCCCGCACCCGCCTCGACATCCACCGCTGCAGCCAGCCCTGTTCCGGCAGCAGCTCGGTGAGCTCCTCCAGCCGCTCGATCCACGTGGTCGAGCCGAACAGCGACCAGAAGTCGAGCCACGCCACCAGGCTCCATTCCCCCGACACCACGGCGATCGCCTCGCCGTCGAGCGCCATGCCCCGCGTGTCCTTGTTGAGCGACCCGGCGATGAAGTACAGCAGGGACGAGTCCCGCAGCGCCGGCGGGAGCGCGGCGTAGCCGGCGAACAGCCGGCGGGCCACCGCCAGGCGGCCCTGGGACGGGATCGGCCGGGTCTCGGGCGTCACGGTGATGCCCTCCTCCCAGCCGCGCATCAGCAGGTCCACGGCATCGTGGGTCTCGGGCCGGGCGGCCAGGGCGTGCACCAGTTCCCCGCTCGCCATGAACTGGGTCTTGCGATGCATCCGCGGCAGCGGTGCTGCCGGGTCGCTGGTGAGGGAATCCCGCCCCGCTGAAATGGAATCGAGGCTGGCGCGATGCGCCCACAGCATCTGCCACGTCGCCTCGGGGAAGGGATACTGGGAGCGCAGGAAGGCGTACTTGGCGTAGGTCGTGTCGACCTCCCAGAGCTTGGGCCCCGCCGGGCCGATGGGCGAGCGCCGGGTGTAGAGGCCCACCCGCAGGTCGCCACCGCTCCGGTGGATCACGTCGCCCAGGTCCCGTGCCACCACGAACAGCGAGACGAAGAGCTCCCGGGTCGCCGACATCTGCAGGAAGCCCGCGCTGGGGGCGTTGGCCAGCGCCGGCGCCACGATGTAGACCTCACAGCCCCGGAGCGCCGCCGACACCAGCTGTGCCAGCCACAGTGCATTGGTCCAGAGCGAATCGGGCACGTAGATCACCGTCCCCGGCGGCACCAGGTCCCACAGGAACATCTGGACGAAGGTCGCGTCCTTCTCGCCCCATCCGGTGCGGTTCTGGGCCTGGAGCATGCGCGCGGTGGCGCCCGCCGCCTCGAGACCCGCCACCGATTCATCCCACCCCGGGCCTCGCGGCTCCGGCCGGAGCGGCGGCGGCATGTCGCGCTCGGCCAGCCCGTTCCGGCGCAGGACCTCCCGGACCTCCGCCTTGAAGTCGGCCGCCACCGGGCCGGTGAGCAGCACGGCGCGGTCCTCCCAGGTGTCGGAGGTATAGCTGTCGCCCACACCCACCCCGGCGAGCATCACCTCGCCCTCCGTCGGGTCCGCCTCGGTGACGTCCCGGATCACGATCTTCCGGTGATCCCGCATCAGCTCGTCCGAGCCGATCGGCAGGCCCAGCAGCTTGGTGGTCCGGAAGGTGAAGTCGGCGGGGTTGGTGATGTTCACGTGCACCTTCACCACCTGGCGGATCCAGTCGCGGCCGAACGCAGCGGCTTCCGCCTGCATCCGATGTGAGTCGCGCACCGCCCAGGCCAGGGAGTCCTGCCAGGCGTGGATGACCCCGGCCATCGCGCCGTATTCCCCGGGGAGGCTCACCCGGTGGCCCAGCGGGTTCTCCAGCAGGTCCATCCACAGCCGGCTCTGGTTGCGGTCGTAGTAGTGCTGGTCGAGCAGGAGGAGGTACACCGGCAGCCGCCCCGTCGCGTCGTACTCCCGGACCCGGCGGGTCAGTGCCGCCAGGTATCCCTGCGCCGCCTGGTAGAAGCCCACCCGGTCGGGGCGGCCCGACACGTCCACGCCGCGGTAGTCGTGAATCCAGAGCACGTGGTAGCGCTCCGCCTCGTGAATGCTCCGGGTCAGCTCCACCTGGAACTGCTGCGCGGTGAAGTAGAGCAGGGCATTCCCCCGCGAGAACGGGCTGCCCAGCGCGTCGGCCAGAAGCGCGTCGATCTGGGCCTGGGTCCGGTGCTGTGCCGGGCGGAGCACCAGTGCCATCGGGAGCCAGTTCTGCCGGCTGTCCTCGGTGAGGTCCGAGAGCGATTCCCGGATCGACTCGAGCGTCGTCACCCACGCGTCGAACACCTCGAGCACCGTCGAGTCGGTCGGCGCCGCGCATTCCAGCGCCAGCCACGCGGCGAACCGCGCCCGGGCCCGCGCCGCGTAGCCATTGATCGTGTCGGGCGACTTGTACCGCCCGATCAGCCGGTTGTAGGGGAAGAAGACTTCCCGCAGCATGAACCGCCGCGCGTGCTCGGCGATGGTCCACCCTGCCTCGAGGGCCGTGGCCGAGTCGGGCGCCCCGCGCGCCAGCCCGAAGGCACGCTCCAGCGACTCGTGGTACAGCAGCATCTCGCGCTCGTGCGGGCGGGTGCCGGGCTTGAGCGAGTCGTGCTCCGCGAGCTCCGCCTTGAGGTCCCGCACCGCCGCCTCGGTGGCCCGCACCACGTCCTCGGTGGACGACCCGCTCTCCAGGCCCCAGAAAAGGAAGGACAGCCGGGTCACCCGCCGGGCGGCACCCTCCAGCTCCTCCAGCTGCTGTGCCAGCACCGAATCCCTCTCGCCCGTCTTGCCCGTCCTGCCCGTCCCGCCCCCCGGCACCTCCACCTCCACCGTTCGTGGCCGGCTTATCCCGATGCGTGGTTGGGCGAGCGGAAAGGTGAGCCCCGCCAGGATGAGGGCGTCCGCACCCGGCAGCCAGTCGACCCGGACCTGGCCGCCGCGCGTGAACATCCCCCCGCGCACCGGGGGGAAGATGAATGAGACGATCCCCCGCAGGTCCTCGCGCCGGAGGTTGTAGTCCACGCCCCCGCCCACGAACAGCAGCTGGCTCCGGAGCAGGAATCGCCCTCCTGCGTCGAACCGACCGCCGGTGCTGCCGGCGTACGCCTCCGCCTGCCAGCCGAGCAGCCCCCGGAGCGGCCGGCCCAGGTCGCGGAAAATCCCGAGGTCGCCGACGTACGCGTTGACGTCGCGGTCATCCTCCCGGCCTGCGCCAAGGCTCAGGCCGGCGAACGGCTTCCAGGTGGAAGGCTGTCCCAGAGAACGGATCGGCTCCCAGCTTCCGTCAACCGGGGCCCGGAAGGCACTATCGGGGCGCTGGGCGGCGAGGGGGTGGGCGGGAAGGGTCGCCAGGAGCGACCCGCACGTTCCTGCCAGTTGGAGGTAGCGTCGGAGCGCGCGAGTCATCGTCGGGGAAGATACGGTGCATGTCGGGTGCGTCCACCGGCAGTGGCCGGACACTGGGTCACCCTTGCCGGGCGAACGACCCGCCGTGTGCTCCGGGATTGCCAGCCGCTTTCTCGCAGATCGCCGTGCCGGTGGGTGCAGGAATCGCTGCCGCGCATGCCCAGGGCACCGCTGTCGCCACTGCAACCGCGCGCACGCGCAGTGCGCGACACCCAGATTTCCCTTGCGCGGCGCGGGTTGTCGCGGGGGACGCGCCGGAAGTGGCGCTGCAGGGCCCTGCCGCCGGCCGGCCGCCCTGGAATCGGCACGGCTCCTGCCTTTCGAGGAGCCGGAGCAGGTCGGCAACGCCCCGACCGAGTGACCCGATGCGACGGTACTTCCTGATTCTCGCGAG
>JBOHSQ010000210.1:0-7380 GCA_050733295.1 Gemmatimonadales bacterium | reverse complement strand
GCCCGCGCCCACGTTCGCCGAGGCGCCGAGCCCACCGGCAGTCACGGAGGCCGGCCGACCCCCCGTCCCAGAGCCCACGCCGGCGTTTACGGCCGGGTCTCCCCCTGCCCGCACCTCCACGCCGATCGCCGACCTGGTGGCCGTCGAGGAGGACGCGGTCCCGATCACGCATCTGCTCGAGGAGACCAACGACCTCGCAGGCAGCCTGCTCACCCTCCTCCGGCTGCGCGGGGCCAACGGCCAGGACGCCTCGCCGGTGATCGACGTGCGCGAACTGGTCTACAGCGGGCGGCGCGCCCTCGACCGCGCCATCGAGCTGCGCCAGGCCGTGGCCGCCCGCCTCGCCGCGGGTGACCCGCCGGAGCAGTGGCGCCCGGCACTCGACGAGCTGCTCGACCTGCTGCCGCTGGCCGCCGAGGAAGCCCGCTGAAGCGCCGCGTGTGGCAGGTCGTGGCCGCCACGCTCGTGTCGGCCGCGCTGCTCTGGTGGGCGCTGCACGACGTCTCCCTCGAGGAGTTGGTCACCCACCTCCGCAGCACCCGGATCGGCTGGCTTCTCGCCGCCGTGATGGTGGCCACGCTCTGCTTCCCCATCCGCATGGCGCGCTGGCGCCTGCTGCTGCACGACGCGGAGGGACGGCCCCTCACCTGGTCGGCGCTCTGGCACTCCGTCGCCATCGGGTTCACCGCCAACAACCTCCTGCCCCTCCGCGCCGGTGAGGTGATCCGCGCCTGGACCGCGAGCCGCCTCGGCGGCGTCCGACTCGCGGCGGCGATCAGCTCGGTGGTCGTCGAGCGCGTCCTCGACGGGCTGATGCTCGTGGCCCTGCTGGCCGGGTCGCTCCTGCTGCCCGGACTGCCGCCCGACGTGACCATGTGGGGCATGCCGGTGGAGCGCATCGCCACGATTGCGGGCGTGATCTTCGGCGCGGCATTCCTCGCGGCGCTGCTCGTGGTGGCGTTCCCGATTCCCGCCGAGCGCCTGATCGAGCGCCTGGCCCCCGAACGGCTCGCGTCCCGGCTGGTCTCGCTCCTCGAGGGCTTCCGCCACGGGCTCTCCGCGCTCGGGTCGCCCCGCCGCCTGGCTGGGGCGCTGGGCTGGTCGCTGGTGCTCTGGCTGGTGAACGCCTGGTCCTTCGCCCTCGCCTTCCGCGCGTTCGACCTGCCGGTGGCGTTCACCGGGGCCCTGCTGATGCAGAGCGTGCTCGCGTTCGGTATCGCCATCCCCACCGCGCCCGGCTACGTCGGTGCCTTCGAGCTGGTGATCCGCGCCGTGCTCCAGCTCTATGCGATCCCGGGCGGGCGTGCGGTGTCGTACGCGATCGCGTACCACGTGACGACGTTCATCCCGATCACCCTGCTCGGCCTCTGGTCCCTCGCCCGCACCCACATGTCGTTCCGCGATATTCGTCGCGCCGAAGCCGATGGCTGACGCACTCCGCATTCGCGCCCACGCAAAGATCAACCTCCTGCTCCGGGTGCTCGCGAGGGAGGCGGACGGATTTCACGGCCTCGAAACCGTGTTCGCCCGCCTCGACCTGTACGACGAGCTCGTGGCGGAGCGCACCGACGCGCGAGGCGTGACCCTGGATGTGGAGGGAGCCGACTGCGGGCCCACGGAGGAGAACCTCGCCGTTCGGGCAGCGCGCCTGGTGCTCGACGGCACCGGCAACCGGTTCGGGGTGCGACTGCGGCTGGTGAAGCGGATCCCGGTGGGCGCGGGCCTTGGCGGCGGGTCGGCCGACGCCGCCGCGGCACTCGACTTGGTCAACCGGCTGGCGGGCGACGCCGTCCCGCGTCATGAGCTGCTCCAGTACGCCGCGCGGCTCGGCGCCGACGTGCCCTTCCTCTGGAGTGGTGCGCCCCTGGCGCTCGGCTGGGGCCACGGGGAGCGCCTGCTGCGCCTGGCTCCCCTGCCCGATCGCCCCATCCTGCTCCTCCTCCCGCCGGTGAGCGTCCGGACCGCGGAGGCCTACGGGTGGGTCGACCAGGTCCGCACCGACACCACCCGCCGCGGCGCCGTCACCTACGATGCCAATGTGCTCGGCAGCTGGGGGGACCTCGCGCGCCTCGCCGGCAACGACTTCGAGGCGGTGGTCTTCGCCCGCCATCCGGAGGTGAGGGATGGGTTCGAGGCGCTCGCGCGCACCCGGCCCCTGTTCTGCCGGATGAGTGGCTCCGGCTCCACGCTGTTCGCCGTGTACCGGACCGAGCGCGACCGGGAGGACGCCGCGATGCAGCTCGGCCGGAAGCACGGTGTCGCGGTCTCGGCCTCGCTCCTCACCTCACCGCCGGAGGGCCCCGCGCCAACCTGAGCTGCGCACCTTCCCGCACCTTCCCGCTCCGTCCCACTCCATCCCGCTTCTTCCCGCCCTTCTCCGCGTCGTTTCGCGGTTTACGCCCCTCCGGTCCGCCGTTAGCTTGAGTCGCGCGCTGCCCCGTCGTCCAATTGGCAGGACACCGGACTTTGGATCCGGCAATCGTGGTTCGAGGCCACGCGGGGCAATACCTCGCTCACCTTGTCTCAACCCCCGGCCCCGGCTATACTTGCGGGCTCTAAAAATGGCGCAGATCTCGCTTTCGCGGAGCCAGATGCTCCTCCTCAGCGGCTCGGCCAACCGGGCGCTCAGCGAGGAGGTTGCCGAGCACCTGGGCCAGCCGCTCTGCCAGGTGACCATCCGGCGTTTCGCCGATGGCGAGCTCTTCGTCAAGATCGACGAGAACGTCCGCGGACGGGACGTCTACATCATCCAGCCGACGAACCCGCCGGCCGAGAACATCATCGAGCTTCTGCTCCTGATGGACGCGGCCAGGCGGGCCAGCGCGGCCCGGGTGACGCCGGTGATCCCGTACTTCGGCTACGCGCGGCAGGACCGCAAGGACCAGCCCCGCGTGGCGATCAGCGCCAAGCTGATGGCGAACCTCGTCTCCCGCGCGGGCGCGGACCGGGTGCTGGCCATGGACTTCCACCAGCACCAGCTGCAGGGGTTCTTCGACCTGCCGGTCGACCACCTCTACGCCGCGCCGGTGTTCGTGAACCACTACCGGCAGAAGCGGCTGCACGATCCGGTGGTGGTGGCGCCCGACGTCGGGTCGGCCAAGATGGCGCGCGGATTCGCCAAGCGGATCAACGCCTCGCTGGCCATCATCGACAAGCGCCGTCCCTCGGCCAACGTCGCCGAGGTGCTGAACGTGGTGGGTGAGGTCGAGGGGCGCGATTGCCTCGTCCCCGACGACATGATCGATACGGCGGGCACGATGAGCGAGGCCGTGCACGCCCTCAAGCGGCTCGGCGCACGCAAGGTGTACTGCTGCGCCACCCACGCGCTCCTCTCGGGGCCCGCGGTGGAGCGGCTGAGCAACGCGCCGATCGAGGAGCTGGCGGTCACCAACACGATCGCCCTCCCGCCGGAGCGGCGGTTCGAGAAGCTTCGCATCCTGTCGATCGCCGGCCTCCTGGCCAAGGCGATCGGGTACACCCACAGCGACCAGTCGGTGAGCTCGCTGTTCGACTGATCAACGCCGGGGACGACCGATGGCAGAGCAGGTGAAGGTGGCGGCCGAGCGCCGCAGCAACACGGGCAAGGGCGCCGCGCGCGCACTCCGCCGCGCGGGCAAGATCCCGGCGGTCATCTATGGCCACGGCCGCGAGCCGGAAGCGTTGGTGCTCGACGCCACCGCGTTCGGCCGCGCGCTCCTGGGCCATGCCATGAGCAGCACCATCCTCGACGTCGCGGTCGACGGCGCCCAACCGGTCAAGGCGCTGGTCCGCGACGTCCAGCGCGACGCGATGCGCGCCGAGGCGATCATCCACGTGGACCTCTACGAGGTGCACGCCGACGAGGCCATCGCGGTCGAGGTGCCGATCCATCTCGTCGGCACGGCCGATGGCGTGCGCAACTTCGGCGGCGTCGTCGATCACTCGCTCCGCGCGGTCGAGATCCTCGTGCTCCCGACCGAGATCCCGGAGTACCTCGAGCTCGACATCACCGCGCTCAACATCGGCGACCACCTCTCCGCCCGGGATCTCGTGCTCACCCGGGGCGAGCTGGTCACCGACCCGGACACGATCGTCTGCAGCGTCCTCGCCCCGCGGGCCGAGGAAGCGCCCGCGCCGGTCGCGGCCGAGGTCACGGCGGAGCCGGAGCTCATCCGGAAGCCGAAGGCCGAGGACGAGGCCGAGCCCCCCAAGGAGTAGGCCCTGCGTGTCGTCGTGGGCCTGGGGAACCCGGGCCCGGAGTACGAGGACACGCGGCACAACGCCGGATTCCGGCTGGCCGACCACCTGGCCGCGCGCTGGCGGGCGGCGCCGTTTCGCCGTTCCGACCGGGGCCGCGAAACCCGCGCGAGCGTCGCCGGCGTGCAGGTCCGGCTGCTCAAGCCCTGGACCTACATGAACCGGAGCGGGGCCGCCCTGGCCCCGCTCCGTGACGTTTCCGGGTTCGATCCCGCGCACCACCTGCTGGTCCTCGTGGACGAGGCCGCGTTCCCCGTCGGGAAGTTCCGGCTCCGTGCCTCCGGCTCCGCCGGCGGGCACAACGGCCTCAAGAGCATCGAGGCGTCGCTCCGCACCCGCGAGTACGCCCGGCTCCGCATCGGCGTGGGCCCCGTGCCTCCCGGAGTCGACGACCTGACCGACTGGGTCCTCGGGCCATTCGAGCGCGAGGAGCGCCAGGCGCTCGACCAGCTGCTCGACCCGATGGCCGACGCGGTGGAGTCCTGGCTCACCGACGGCATCACCATCGCCATGAACCGGTTCAACCGCACCAGGGAAGAATCATGACCCAGCAGTTCGGGCTGGTGGCCGCCGCGGGCGGCATCGTGGGGCTGCTGGTGGCGCTCCTGGTCTATCTCTGGGTGCGCGCGCAGGACGCGGGCTCCGAGCCGATGCGCCGCGTGGCTGGCCTGATCGAGACCGGCGCCCGCGCCTTCCTGCGCCGCGAGTACAGCGTCCTCCTTCCCTTCCTCGTCGTGGTGGCGCTCCTCCTGGCCTGGCAGATCGGCCGGCTCACCGCTCTCGCCTATGTCTTCGGCGGGCTCTGCTCCATCGCCGCGGGCCTCTTCGGGATGACCGCCGCCACCAAGGCCAACGTCCGCACGGCGGAGGCGGCACGCGGCGCCGGCCAGGGCAAGGCGCTCCGCATCGCGTTCAACGGCGGCGCGGTCATGGGCCTCTCGGTCGCGTCGCTCGGGCTCCTCGGTCTGGGGCTGGTCACCTGGCTCGCCGCCGGGGGCGTCGACGGCGACTTCGCGGCCTGGAGGCGCTTCAGCGAGGTGATCTCCGGGTTCGCGATGGGCGCCTCGTCCATCGCGCTCTTCGCCCGCGTGGGCGGCGGCATCTTCACCAAGGCGGCCGACGTCGGGGCCGACCTGGTCGGGAAGGTCGAGGCCGGCATCCCCGAAGACGACCCGCGGAACCCCGCCACCATCGCCGACAATGTGGGCGACAACGTGGGCGACGTGGCCGGGATGGGCGCCGACATCTTCGAGAGCTACGTGGGCGCGGTGGTCGCCACCGTCGCACTCGCCGCCACCAGCCCGGCCATCGCCGCGGCCGAGCGCGGGGATGCCGTCATCCTCCCCATCGCCATGGTCCTCGCGGGCCTCGCCTGCTCGGTGCTCGGCATCGGCGCCATGAAGCTGCTCGACCGCGGATCGCCGGCGGCGGCGCTCCGCGCCACCACGTTCATCGCCGCCGCGCTCTTCCTCGTGGCGGCCTGGTACCTCACCCGGCACTTCGACATGGGGATGGGCCTCGGGCCCTTCTGGGCGGTGCTCGCCGGGACCATCGCCGGTATCGCGATCGGACTCGTGACCGAGTACTACACCGGCGCCGGGCCGGTGCGCCGCATCGCGCAGGCGTCCACCACCGGCCCCGCCACGAACATCATCGCCGGCCTCGCGGTCGGCATGATGTCCACGCTCATTCCGCTGCTCCTCATCGCCGCCGCCATCTACGTGTCGTTCCAGGCGGCGGACCTCTACGGGATCGCCATCGCCGCGGTGGGCATGCTGGCCACGGTCGGCGTCACGATGACGGTGGACGCCTATGGCCCCATCGCCGACAACGCCGGCGGCATCGCCGAGATGAGCCGGCTCGGGCCCGACGTCCGCCGGATCACCGACGGCCTCGACGCCCTGGGCAACACCACCGCCGCCATCGGCAAGGGCTTCGCGATCGGCTCGGCCGCGCTCACCGCGCTCGCGCTCTTCGCCGCTTTCGCCACCGCCGTCACGCCCCAGGGACAGGTGCTCACCCTCGACCTGGTCGACCCGATGGTGGTGATCGGCCTGTTCATCGGCGGCACCCTGCCGATGGTCATCGCTTCGCTCACCATGACCGCGGTGGGCCGCGCCGCGGCCGGGATGGTCGAGGAGGTGCGGCGGCAGTTCCGCGAGATCAAGGGCCTGATGGAAGGCACCGCCGAGCCCGACAGCGCCCGCTGCGTGGACATCGCCACCCGTGCGGCACTCCGCGAGATGATCCTCCCCGGGGTGATGGCCGTGGTCGTGCCGGTGACCGTGGGGGCCGTGCTCGGCGTGAAGACGCTGGGCGGCCTCCTCGCCGGCGCGACGCTCTCGGGCGTACTCCTCGCGCTGTTCATGGCCAACGCCGGCGGCGCGTGGGACAACGCCAAGAAGCACATCGAGGGCGGCGCGCTCGGCGGCAAGGGCTCCGACGCCCACAAGGCCGCCGTCGTGGGCGACACCGTCGGCGACCCGTTCAAGGACACCAGCGGCCCCGCCATGAACATCCTCATCAAGCTCATGAGCGTCGTGAGCCTCGTCCTGGCGCCGTGGCTGGCGTCGCTCGGGAGCTAGTCCGGATAATGCTTCGACTCGGAATCGTCGGCCTGCCGAATGTCGGCAAGTCCACGCTCTTCAACGCCCTGACCAGCGCCGGCGCGCTCGTCGCCAACTATCCCTTCGCCACCATCGAGCCCAACACCGGCGTCGTCACCGTGCCGGACCCCCGGCTCGACGCCCTCTCCGAGGTGGTCGAGCCCGAGCGCACCGTGCCCGCCGCGGTCGAGTTCCTGGACATCGCGGGCCTGGTGAAGGGCGCGAGCCAGGGCGAGGGCCTCGGCAACCAGTTCCTCGCCAACATCCGCGAGGTGGACGCGGTGGTGCACGTCGTCCGCTGCTTCGAGGACGACGACGTCCGGCACGTGATGGGCTCGGTGGACGCGGCGCGCGACCGCGAGGTCATCAACCTCGAGCTCGCCCTCGCCGATCTGGCCGCGGTCGAGAAGCGCCTCGACAAGACCGCGCGCGTCGCCCGCTCGGGCGACGCCCAGGCGAAGCTCGATGCGGGCCTCCTCGAGCGGCTCGGGGAAGCGCTCGCCGCCGGGCGCGCCGCGCGCAGCGTGCAGGGGGCCAC
>JBOHSQ010000209.1:0-7124 GCA_050733295.1 Gemmatimonadales bacterium | reverse complement strand
GCTTCTTCTTGGCCGGGTCGTAGTAGCAGTAGGGCCAGCCGTAGTCGGCCCCCTCGGGCACCGGACCGAACTCCTCGGCCGGCTTCTCCGCGTTGTCGGCGTCGCTGAAACCCCAGCTGGCTCCGAGCATGTCGCGGCCGTGGATGGCGGCAAAGAGCGCGCGGGTGCGGGGGTGTGCCGTGAGCGCGACCGTGTTGCGCATCCCGGTGGCCCAGCGGCGGCCGTTGGCCTGGGTCTGGCCAGGGCGGTCGCGCTCGAAGCGCCAGATGCCGGCCCGGGTGTCCAGCTCCTCGCACGGCATCTTGCCGGGGGAACGCTCGCCGCGATCCTGCTGCTGGCAGGAGTTGGAGGGCGAGCCGATGTTCACGAACAGCGCACCGCCGGGGCCGAAGGCGATGCTCTTGGCCCGGTGATTGTTCACATTGGGCAGGTCGCGCACCATGACCTCCGGCTCCCCGGCCGGCTGCAGCTGGCCGTCCCGCCAGGCCCAGCGCACCACGCGGTCGTTGGGGGCGAACCACAGGTACCCGCCGTCGAGCGCGATGCCGTTGCCGCCACCCGGGCCGAACTTCCGGGTCACGTCCGCGCGGCCGTCGCCGGTGGTGTCACGCAGCGCCATCACCCCGCCTGACTCGCCAGAGGTCGCCACGAACACGTCGCCATTCGACGCCACCGCAAGGTGGCGCGCGTTGCCGATGCCCTTCGCGACGACGACGGCGCAGAAGCCGTCGGGGAGGGTGAGTCCCCCGTTGTCGGGGTCGCAGGCGGCAGGATGGCTGGGTGGCTGGGTGGCGGGATGGCTGGATCGCTGGATGGCTGGTCCTGATTGCACAGCGGTGGGCAGCGCCACAATGGCCACTGCCACCGCGCCACCGGCGGCGAGAACGAGGAGCCGGGAAGGGGCCATCGGAGACTCCGGAAATGGGTGCCCTATCGTACCGGGGGCCGACACCCGCAGTCAAAGGGACGGATAGGAAATACGTCGCCCGGGGTCACCGATCGGCAGTAACCTGGGTCACGCTTCCGCTTGGAGACCCCATCCATCCTGCCATCCAGCCATTCAGCCACCTAGCTTTGCCCCATGGCCGGCGAATACATCTTCACGATGCGCGACCTCCGCAAGGTCGTGCCCCCCAAGCAGGAGATCCTCAAGGGGATCTACCTCTCCTTCTATGACGGCGCCAAGATCGGGGTGCTCGGCTCCAACGGGGCCGGGAAGTCCACGCTGCTCCGCATCATGGCCGGCGCGGACCACGATTTCATCGGCGACGCCCGCCCGCGCCCCGGCATCAGCGTCGGCCACCTGCCCCAGGAGCCCGTGCTCGACCCGTCCAAGGACGTCCGCGGGAACGTGATGGACGGCATCCGCGGACAGCAGGCGATCCTCGACGAGTTCAACGGGATCAGCCAGAAGTTCGCCGAGCCGATGGATGACGACGAGATGAACCGGCTGCTCGAGCGCCAGGGTGCGCTGCAGGAGCGGATCGACGCACTCGGCCTCTGGGAGCTGGACCACAAGATCGACCTGGCCATGGACGCGCTCCGGCTCCCGCCGGGCGAGGCGGACGTGGCGACCATCTCCGGCGGCGAGCGGCGCCGGGTGGCGCTCTGCCGGCTGCTCCTGTCGGAGCCGGACATGCTCCTGCTGGACGAGCCCACCAACCACCTCGACGCCGAGAGCGTCGCCTGGCTGGAGCGGTTCCTGGCCGAATTCAAGGGCACCGTGGTCGCGGTCACCCACGACCGCTACTTCCTCGACAACGTGGCGAAGTGGATCCTCGAGCTCGACCGGGGCGCGGGGATCCCCTGGGAGGGCAACTACACCTCCTGGCTCGAGCAGAAGCAGAAGCGGCTTGCCAGTGAAGAGAAGCAGGCGAGCGCGAGGCAGAAGACGCTGGAGCGCGAGCTCGAATGGGTGCGCATGGCGCCCCGCGCGCGACAGGCCAAGAGCAAGGCCCGCATCAGCGCCTACGAGGCGCTGGTGGCCGAGGAGAGGAAGGCCGACGAGCGGGGCCACGAGATCCTCATCCCGCCCGCGCCGCGACTGGGCGACGAGGTGGTGGTGGCCAAGGGGCTGGTGAAGGGCTACGGCGACCGGCTGCTAATCGACCAGCTCGACTTCTCCCTGCCCCGCGGCGGGATCGTGGGCGTGATCGGACCGAACGGCGCCGGCAAGACCACGCTGTTCCGGATGATCACGGGCTCCGAGCAGCCCGACGGCGGCATGCTCTCCGTGGGCCAGACCGTGCAGATCGCCTACGTGGACCAATCGCGGGAGGCGCTCGACCCCGACCGAACCGCGTTCGAGGAGATCACCGGCGGGCAGGAGCAGCTCGACTTCGGCGGCCGCGCGGTGAACGGGCGGGCCTACTGCACCTGGTTCGGGTTCCGCGGCTCCGACCAGCAGAAGAAGGTGGGCGTGCTCTCGGGCGGCGAGCGCAACCGGCTCCACCTGGCCAAGCTGCTCCGGAGCGGCGCCAATCTGATCCTGCTGGACGAGCCGACCAACGACCTCGACGTGGACACCCTGCGCGCGCTCGAGGACGCCTTGCTCACCTTCTCCGGGTGCGCCGTGGTCATCAGCCACGACCGCTGGTTCCTCGACCGCATCGCCACCCACATCCTGGCGTTCGAGGGTGACAGCGAGGTGCACTGGTTCGAGGGGAACTACCAGGACTACCTGGCGGACTACAAGCGGAGGAAGGGCGTGGCGGCGGACCAGCCGCATCGGATCAAGTACAAGAGATTGGTCAGGAGGTAGATGGCCCCCTACTTCACCGTCACCAGGTCCACCCGCCCCTCGCGCCGCACGATCGCCACGCTCACGTCGGCGTGGAGCCGCATGATGTCGAGGTCGAGCGTGGCCTCGCCGGCCCGGAGACCGGTCAGCTGCAGGCTCTGGAGCCAGGGCGGCAGCGCGGGCCGGTTGAACCGCACCTCCCGCTTCACCCCATCGATCGACAGGCCCAGGCAGGCCTGGATGAGCAGGAAGACCGCGGCAGCGGCCCAGCTCTGCGGGGCGCACGCTACCGGGTACTCGGTCGGGCCCTCGCCCTCACGCCGGGGAAAGCCGCAGAACAGCTCCGGCATCCGGTGCAGCTCCGCAAACAGGCTCGCGTCGAACAGCTCGGTCAGCACCCGCATCGCCTCGAGCTTGAGGCCGTAACGCGCGAAGCCCTGCGCGATCAGCGCATTGTCGTGGGGCCAGACCGAGCCGTTGTGATACGACATCGGGTTGTAGCGCGGCTCCGAGACGGCCACGGTGCGGATGCCCCACCCCGAATCCGAGCCGGTGGCGAGCAGCGTCGCCGCCACCCGCGCCGCCCGCTCCGGACTCGGCACACCGCAATACAGCAGATGCCCGGGGTTCGAGCTGCGCACCCGGCAGGGCAGCTTCTCGCCGTCGAGCGCCAGCGCGTAAGTGCCAAGGTCCTCGCACCAGAACGCCTGCTCGATCTTCTCCCGAAGCCGCTCGGCCTCCTCCCGGAGCGGCCCGGCGCGGCCCGGCAGCTCCAGGGCTTCAGCCAGGTCCGCGGCGGCCTGCAACGCCGCGTAGGCGTAGCCCTGGATTTCGCACATCGCGATCGGCGGCGAGGCGAGCCGGCCGTCGGCGTGGAACACCGAGTCGCTCGAGTCCTTCCATCCCTGGTTCACCAGGCCCCGCTCGGAGACCCGGGTGTACTCCAGGAACCCGTCGCCGTCCGGGTCGCCATGCTGGCGCATCCATCCCAGGGCGCGCTCGACGTGGGGCCAGAGCTCCCGTGCCACCTCGCGGTCGCCGGTCCGGCGCCAGTACTCCCCCGCGAGCAGCACGAACAGCGGCGTCGTATCGGCGCCGCCGTAGTAGCGGCCGAAGGGCACCTCGCCGAGCGCCGCCATCTCCCCGCCCCGCATCTCATGGAGGATCTTGCCCGGCTCCGCGTCCCGTGCCGGGTCGGTCGAATCCGCCTGGGTGCTGGCGAGGAAGCGGAGCACGCCGAGGGCGAGCCCCGAGTCCATCCACAGGTACTCGAGCGCGGTGATGATCCCGTCGCGGCCGAACGGGGTGCTGAACCACGGCACGCCGGCATAGGGATAGCCGCCAAGCGGGGTGTCGGTGATCATCATGTGGATGTCGGCCGACGAGCGGTGGACCCAGTCGTTGAACTGCTCGTTGGAGGTGAGGATGGTGGTCGCGCGTCCCCGGCGGCCCGCGGCGGCCCCCGCGGCCGAGACCGCCGCCACGTCCCAGGTCGAGGCGGGGGCCGGTCTCGCCCCGTCGCAGGCGACGGTCAGGTAGAGCGACTCGGTGCTCTGCGGCTCGAGCCGCAGCGCGAAGGCCAGGCGTGACGGCTCGATGACGGTGGGCTCGCGGTCGGCCATGATGCGCGCGGTGCGCACCACGCGGTCGAGCCCCTCGTAGCCCAGATGGATCTCGCGGCCGTTCACCGACCCCCGCGCAGTGCCCTTCCGGTCGCGCCTGGTGCCACGGACCTCGAAGATGTCGGCGAAGTCCCCGGCGCAGCGGAACCCCAGCACCGTCTCCGCCGGCGCGAGCCCGTAGTTGGTGATCCGGAGCCGGGTATAGCAGCACCCCTCCCAGAGGAACACCGCGCGGAAGATGTGCAGCGTGCCCCGGGGCACGGCGATCTGGCCATCCAGCGCGATGTCGGAGTTGGTGAGGTCGACCGTGAGGAGTGCGTTGTCGTCCTTCACCATCGAGCTGAGCAGCAACGGGCGCATCCCGCCCATGGTCAGCTCGAAGTGGGAGAGGAACCTCGTGCCGTCGTGGTAGAGTCCCTGCTCGCCGAGCCCCATGGCGCGCACGTCGCCGTGGCGGTCGAAGACGGCGAAGGTGTCGCCGTGCTTGAGCACCCGGGTGCGATCGTCCATTCGGTCCGAGCTGGCCCGGATGTAGTACTGGTCGCCGACCCAGATGAACTCATCCATGGACATCGGCGCCGGCCACCCCGGTGGCGGCCTGGCCCACCAGCCCGCGATAGACCTCGACGTAGTCCCGGGCCATCCGCTCGGCGGTGAAGCGGGCCTCGAATGCGGCCCGGCAGCGCGACCGGTCGAGCCGGGCCGCGCGCCCCACCGCCGCGACCGCCTGGTCCATGTTGTCCACCATGAAACCGGTGACCCCCTGCTCCAGTACCTCCGGCACCGAGCCCCGGCGCCAGGCCACCACCGGAGTGCCGCAGGCCAGCGCCTCGATCATCACCAGTCCGAACGGCTCGGGCCAGTCGATGGGAAAGAGAAGCGCCACCGCGCCGCCCAGGAACGCGCTCTTCTCCGCGTCGGAGATCTCGCCCACGTACTCCGCGCTGGAGTCGGCGAGGATCGGGCGGATGACCTCCGCGTAGTACTCGCGGTCGGCGCTGTCCACCTTGGCCGCGATCCGGAGCGGGATGCCGGCCCGGTCCGCGATCTCGATGGCGCGGTCCACCCGCTTCTCGGGCGAGATCCGCCCGAGGAAGGCGAGGTAGCCGCCGCGCGTGGGGCTGAAGGTGAGGAGGTCGCGCGGCAGGCCGTGCTGGACCGTGGCGCGCCAGTCGAGCCAGGGGAGCGGCTGGCGCTGATCATTCGAGATCGACACGACCGGCATTTCCGAGAATTCCCGGTAGAGCGGCACCAGGTCGGGGAGGTCGAGCCGGCCGTGCAGGGTGGTGAGGTGGGGCACCGCGCGGCGCCGGGACCAGGGGAAGTGCAGATAGTCGACGTGGTAGTGGACCAGGTCGAACTCGCGCGCCCGCCGATCCACCTCCTCCAGCATGATCATGTGGTGGGAGAGCCGGTCCACGCACGCTTCGTCGAGTCGGAGCGAGCGCGGGGTGGCGGCGGCGAGCTCCGCCCGGGTGACCGAGTCGCCGCTGGCGAACAGGGTGACGTCGTGGCCCTGCGCCACCAGCTCCTCGGTCAAGTAGGAGACCACCCGCTCCGTGCCGCCGTACATCCTGGGCGGGACGCTTTCGTAGAGGGGGGCGACCTGGGCAATGCGCATGGGGGATCGAGGGTCGAGGGTCAGGGGTCACGCGACCTGGCCGCCCCCTCGTCGGCCGGGTCGCTGATCGCATTCCGCGATTCGTTTCCGCTGCTACGGCGTCACCGGCTCCCGGGACTCGAGCTTGAGCACCCAGAGCCCACTGTTGATGTCGGGCACGAAGATGCGCCCGTTGTGCACCACCGCGCCCCAGGAGAAGGTCGTGTGCGGCTTGTTGCCCTTGGCGTCGGCGGTGAACATCCAGCTCATCTCCCGGCCCTGCCGGAGCAGGTCGCCCTTGAGCTCGCCGGAGATGTCCACCACCCGCGCGCCACCCTGGTAGGCGCCCATGTACAGCGTGTCGCCCACCACCCAGATGTTGTGCACGCCCGCGTCGGTCGGCTCGTACCAGGCAACCAGCCTGGGCTTGCTGATGTCGGTGACGTCGAACACCGAGAGCCGGCCGAAGGTGAGGTCGTTCCCCTCGACCAGGCCGGGCGTGGCCCGGGTGGCGTAGACCTCGTCACCCACGAACACGTAGTTGCCACTCCGCCACGCTGTGTGGGTGCCGCGCGAGCCCAGACCCCAGTACTGCTCCACCCGGGCGTAGAGCTCGTCGTGGTCGTACTTGGCCTGGCCCACCAGCACCGGCTTCTCGGGGCTGCCGCCCTTGACGCCCTTCCCCACGTCCAGGATCACCAGCCCGTCGTTCCAGTAGCTCAGGTAGGCCAGCCCGTCGTCCACGTGCACGTCGTGCAGGTAGCGGCCGATCTCGGTCTGCTCGGTCTGCCACCGGCCCACCTCGCGCGGCTTGAGCGGATCGCGGATGTCGATCACCCGCATCGAGCCGGTGGCGTCGTCGGTCAGGAAGACATGGCCGCGATACACGTAGGAGCTATGGACGCCGCCGGAGACCGTCTCGGTGTACTCCGAGACCGGCTTGGGGTGGCACGCGTCGGAGGCATCGAAGATCACGATGCCGTTCTTGCGGTTGGAGGCGCCCTCGCGGGAGAAGACACCGTAGCGGCCGTCCTCGGTCGTCATCACGTCGTTCACGATCCGGGCGTCGGTGAGCATCGAGTCCACGATCCTGGGTTGGCCGGGACTGACGATGTCCACTGCGTAGACCCGGTCGGCGATGGTGGTCAGGTAGGCGCACTTG
>JBOHSQ010000208.1:0-3836 GCA_050733295.1 Gemmatimonadales bacterium | reverse complement strand
GCAGGTGGAGCAGGGGGAGGCGTTCCTGCGCTCGCTCGGCATCGAGGGCGACCTGCGGGTGCGGCATCTCGGCGACCTGGCGCGGGTGGAGGTGAGCCCGGCAGAGCTCGAGCGGGCGCGCGCGTCGTGGGGCGAGATCGAACGCAGGCTGCTGGAACTGGGCTTCGCGCGGGCCGAACTCGACCCCGCCGGGTACCGGCGCGGCAAGCTGCTCGCCCTCGCGGGAAGCGACCGCTGAGCACCGTTCGCCTGTTCGCCGGCATCCCGCTGGGCGAAGCCACGCAGTCGGCGATCGCCGCCGCCACGCGCAAGGTGCGGGAGCGCGAATGGCCGGTGCGGTGGACCGCGCCGGAGACGTGGCACCTCACGGTCAAGTTCTACGGCGAGCGCGACCAGTCGGAAGTGGAGCCGATCACGGCCGGCCTCGACGGGGCCGCGCGCGGCACACCACCGCTGGACCTCCACTTCGGCGCGCTCGGCACCAACGGCCGAGGGAAGCGCGCGCGGGTGGTCTGGGTGGAGGTGGACGCGCCGCCGGCGATGGAGTTGCTGCACCACCGGGTCGAGGTGGCGGGCGAGCAGATCGGCGTGGAGCTGGACGGGAGACCGTTCCGGCCGCATCTCACGCTGGGCCGGGTGCGGGATGGCCGGCAGCTCCCGGCCGAAGCCGAGGGCGTGCTGGCGGCGACGGCCGCCGACGTGTCGTTCCTGGCCGAGGAGCTGGTGCTCTACCGCAGCGACCTGGGGCCGGGCGGCCCGAAGCACAGCGCGCTCCGGACGTGGCGACTCGAAGCGGCATGAGCTGCCTGGGCAAGGCGGGATGTGGTGTGGCGCTCGTGGCCCTGGGCGCCGCGGCGGTCGTGGGGTGGCAGCAGCGCGACCGGGTGGCCGAGCTGCTCGGGCGCAAGCCGGCCGAGGCGGAGGTGGTGCGGACGGGTCGCCCGTCGCCCGAAGGGCTCACCCGCGCGGTGGACAAGGTGGATTCGCTCGCCGGGTGGCGCGCGGACTCGGTGGTGCTCACGCCGGTGGAAGTCGCGTCGCTCGCGGCCGAAGGGCTCGCGGGCACCAAGCTCGGGCGGCCGGACTCGCTCGAGGTGGAGCTGGGCGAGAACAACGTGGCGGTGCGGGGCGTCATGAAGACGGACTGGATCCCGCGCGACCTGCTCGGGCCGCTGGGCGGCGTGATCGGGGAGGAGCAGCGGGTGGAGCTGGGTGGGCCGCTCTTCTTCCGGCGGCCGGGGCGTGGGGGGTGGCAGGTGAGCCGGGTGAAGGTGGGCGACCTGCGCCTGCCGGTGGGACTGGTGCACCGGTTCATCGAGGCGGCGATCCCGGGGTCGCGATCGGCGGGGATCGGGGTCGAGCTTCCGGAGGGCGTAGGCGGATTGGTGGTGCGGCCGGGGGCGCTGGTGCTGTACGGGGGGTCGGCGGACACCGGGTCGCGGTGATGAGATCGGGGTCTCGGTGAACGGGAAACGTGAGACGGGAGAGGGGAGCGAGGTGCCGGTGAAGCAGCGGATCCTCATCATCGACGACGAGCCGGGCATCCGGGACGCGCTGCGCCAGGTGCTCGAGTACGAGGGCTACGAGGTGAAGGCGGCGAGCTCGGGCGGCGAGGGACTGACCGTCTACCCCGAGTTCCGGCCGCACCTGGTGGTGCTGGACGTGAAGATGGCGGGGCTCGACGGGCTTGACACGCTCACCCGGCTCCGCAACGAGGACGACGCCGCCACGGTGGTGATGATCTCGGGCCACGGGACGATCCAGACCGCGGTCGAGGCGACCCAGCGCGGGGCGTTCGACTTCCTGGAGAAGCCGCTCGACACCGACCGGCTGCTGGTGACGCTCCGCAACGCGCTGGAGCACCGGCAACTCTCGGGCGAGAACGAGCGGCTCCGGGCGCAGGTGACCCACCGGCACGCGCTGGTGGGCGGGGCGCGCGGACTCTCCTCGGTCAAGGAGCTCATCGCGAAGGTGGCGCCCACGGCGGCGCGGGTGCTGATCACCGGCGAGAACGGGACGGGGAAGGAACTGGTGGCGCGGGCGCTGCACGACGCGTCGCCGCGGAAGGCGGGCCCGTTCGTCGAGGTGAACTGCGCGGCGATCCCGGCGGAGCTGATCGAGAGCGAGCTGTTCGGCCACATGAAGGGGTCGTTCACCGGCGCCTTCGGGGACCGGGCGGGGAAGTTCGAGCAGGCCGACGGCGGGACGCTCTTCCTGGACGAGATCGGGGACATGGCCGGCAACGCGCAGGCCAAGGTGCTGCGTGCGCTGGAGGAGGGCGTGATCACGCGGATCGGGGGGGCACGAAACATCCAGGTGGACGTGCGCGTCGTGGCGGCCACGAACAAGGACCTGGGCGCGGAGATCGCGGCGAACCGGTTCCGCGAGGACCTGCTGTACCGGTTGAACGTGGTGGAGATCGCGGTGCCGCCGCTCCGCGACCGGCTGGACGACATCCCGGCGCTGGTGGAGCACTTCACGAGGCTCCTGGCCACGAGCTCGGGGGTGCCGGCCAAGCCGTTCGAGGAAGGGGCGCTTTCTCGCCTCCAGCGGCATACATGGCCGGGCAACGTCCGCGAGCTCAGGAACGTGGTGGAGCGGGCGCTGATCCTGGCGCCGGGGAAGGCAGTCACCGCGGCGGACATCGACCGGCTGCTGCCGGGTGGCAGCGGGGCGGGCGCGCCGGCGGCGGGCCTGGGCGAGGTGCCGGGCTTCCTGCTCGCGCGGACGTTCGAGTCGTTCAAGCAGGAGGCGGAGCGGGCGTTCCTCGAGGCGCGGCTCAAGGACCATGAGTGGAACGTGTCGGAGACGGCGCGGGCGCTGGAGATGCCGCGGTCGAATCTGTACAAGAAGATCGAGAAGTACGGGTTGACGAGGGACGGGAAGGGACGGGCAGGACGGGCAGAACGGGAAGAGACGGGCGGGACGGGCAAGTCGGGCAACGGGGGCGAGACGGGCAAGACGGGTGAGACCGGTGGCGGGCGGGAGGAGGATTGGGAATGAGCGACCAGCAGAGGGACTGGGACAAGGAACTGGCAGACATCGACCGGCTGATCGCGAACCAACCGGCGGGGGCTCCGCCGAAGCCGCTGCCGGCGGGGAAGGCGGCGCCCACTCCGGCCGATGCGCGCGCGCTGCCGCCCGCGGTCCCGAAGGGCGGACGGTGGCCGGCGTGGATCCGGGCGGTGCTCGGGCTGGCGCTGGCAGTGGCGATGACACAGTGGCCCTACGCGCACGCCTGCGGGCTGGGGCTGATGCTCTACCTCGGCTCCGCGGGCGTGGTGGTGATCGCGGGGCTCTGGACATCGGTGTCGGGATGGAAGCGACGTTCGGCGGGGGCGCACATGCTCGGGCTCCTGGTGACGCTCGCGGGGATGGGGCTGATCGCGGCGGAGGTGCTGCCGCGGATCGGGTATGCGAAGCAGGCGGCGGTTTGGATGTGCGGGTGAAACGGGGGGTCGGCGGCCATCCGGGCAGGAATGCTGGTTCGGGGCCTCGGTGAACGGTGAACGGGGAAACAGCGAACTACTCAACAGATAGAGCAATGGCGAAGACATATCAGAACTTCATTGATGGGGAGTGGGTGCCGAGCGTCACGGGGCGCACCTTCGAGAATCGCAACCCGGCAAATACGTCCGACCTGATCGGGAGATTCCCGGAATCCAGCTCGCGGGACGTGGCGGCAGCGGTGAAGGCCGCCAAGCGCGGATTCGAGACCTGGCGGCGGGTGCCGGCGCCGGCGCGGGGCGACGTGCTGCGGCGGGTGGGCGACCTGCTGGTGGAGCACAAGGAGGACCTGGCGCGCTCGATGACCCGGGAGATGGGCAAGGTCCCGG
>JBOHSQ010000207.1:0-4903 GCA_050733295.1 Gemmatimonadales bacterium | reverse complement strand
CATTGGGACAACGGACACCGCCCTCGCCATGCACGAGGTCGCCGGCGACACCGTGGCCTGGTTCCGATGGATCACGGTCGCCGACGGCGTGGTGCACGACAGCATGTCGCTCCCCCGGGGTGCAGGCGCCGGCATCGCCGACGCAGCGCCCTTCCCCGACGGCCGGCGGATCATGGCGGTTCGCATCGGGGCGACGGATCGGAGCGCCCTGATCCTCGACCGGACCGGACGGATCCTCGACTCCCTCTCCCTTGCCGACCCGGCCCTGTGGGTTCGCGGCATCGAGCCGACCCAGGACGGGCGTGCCCTACTCGTGGGGCGCGGCCTCCCCTTCGAGCCGAGTGAGCAGGGGCAGTACGACCTCCTCGCGTGGCGGGTGAGCCCGCGCGGCCGCCTGGCCTCCCGCCCCGACACGATCCTGCGCGGACTCTCGGGCCGGGTCAGGGAGACTTCGACTGGAACCCTCCTGCTGGCCTCCGGTCCCGCCAAGTCCGAGGTCTGGGCCTTGGAGCGGTCCGGGCCATCCGCCATGAACCTGGTCCAGCGCCGTCTCACCACCGCAACCCTGAGGCTGGGTGGCGATCTCAGTCCGGCGGGGGACAAGGTCCTCCTCCAGCGGAGCGCCGTCGCGGGGGACGGCATCCAATCGCGGTTCTCGATCGTTCCCTTCGCCGGCGGCCCGGAGGCGCCGTTCGACACCCCGCCTGGCGTGCTGGGCGCGAGCTGGAATTGGGATGGGTCCGCCGTGTGGCTCTACCGTCTGAGCCATGCGGACACCATGGCGGTGGACGAGCTCGATCCGGCCACCGGACGCATCCGGCCGGCGCTCCGGATCTGGTGGCGAAATTCCTCAGGGCCGCCTGCCGCCTACCCCGGTGGCGGGCTGCTCTTGCCGGTGCACGGACCCACTGGAATCCGGCGTGTGGGAGCGCCGGGGCTGCCGGACACCACCTTCCTCCTCCCCGCCGAGCTGGCATCGGTCGTCGGGCTGGCGGCGGCGCCCGACGGGAAGTCGGTGGCCTGGGTCGGGTGGGACCCGCCGGGCGATTCCCTGCTGGTGGACCGCATCTCGCTCGAGGACGGCAGCGTTAGCCGGCTCGCCGCCTTCTTTCCCGAGAACGGGAAAGAGCCCGTCTGGCTCGCCGACGGGACCCTGATCGTCCCCGTGGAAGAGACCGCGGCTGCGCTGGCCTGGTACCGCATCCCCACGGGTGGCGCGCCCCCCGTGCGCCTCGGCTCCCCACCCCGCTATCCGGCGGAGTACGACATGTCCCGCGACGGTCGGCGCATCATCGCCACCACGTGGGAGGACAGCCCGGACATCTTTCTCATCCGGAACTTCGCGCGCCTGATGGAACGCTGAACCTGCCCGTCCCGCCCGTCTCGCCCGTCTTGCCCCTCTCGCCCGCTAGAACATCCCCTTCGGCACCTCGCCTTTGAGGAAGGGCTCGATGAACGCCAGCAGCAGGTCGGGCTGGTTGATCACCGCCGTGTGCGACGTCGCCGGCAGGACGGCGATGCGGGACGCCGGCAGCGGCTTGCCCATGTCGCCCATGACGCCCCCGCCCAGCAGCCGGAACATCGCGACCGAGTGCTCCAGCGTCGCCACGTCGGCGTCGCCGGCGATGATCAGCACCGGGGCCTTGAGCGCCTTCACTTCCGCTTCCCAGGCCATCGGAATCGCTCATCTCGGGTTGGTGCACGCACGTGGAGCCGGACGCCCGGCGGATTTAGCGGTCCTCGCACCCCGGCACCGCGATCGCCGCACTCACTGGCTCCTCGGCGGCGCCTGTGGGAAGGTCTCGCACACCCAGCAGATCGAAGCACAATGTGACCTTGTCGGCCACCTTCACCGTGCCCCCGGGCCCACCCCTGTATGGCTTGATCCCGAAGTCGGTCTGCTTGGCGGTGAAGACGCCTCGGGCCCTCACGCTGTCGGGACTGATCGTCACCTCCGCGATCACCGGGACTTTGCGGGTCACGCCCTTCATGGTGAGGGCGATCTGGAATTCCATCTTGCCGCCCCGCACGGCGAGGGAGTCGGCCCTGAAGGCCATCTCGGGGTAGCGGTCCACGTGCAGGACCTCCGTGCGCATGGCCTCGGTGACCTCCCGGATCTCCGCCGTGTCCGGTGGGGTCAGCACCTCCAGGCTGTCGGTCGGTAGCTCCAGCCGGAGGTACGACCCGGAAGTGCCCGGGTGATGAACCAGCTCACCTGAGACTGACCGTGCGCGGATCACGTGGGTATGCCCCGCGAAGCCGAGCAGCCCCGCCTTCCCCGTCTTGACCACAAGGCGGCTGCTGGGGGCAAGGCGGTAAACCACCGAGTCGCTTGCGGCCTGCACCCCCTGCGCCTCTCGGGAGAGGCCCGGCAGGAGCAGGGTCAGCAGCAAGGCACTGCGAAACATTTGAGCTCTCCGATTGCGCATTGCTTGGTCCGTCATCACTAGGAGACGTCCCACGCCCCCCGAATGGGACCCGGGCGTGCCGGTCCGTGTTCCCGGAGCCCGTGGTGATAGAATCCGGGAGACTCGTTGGGGAGCAAACGCCATGTGCCGGAACATCAAGACCCTCGCCAACTTCCACCCGCCCGCCACCGACGAGGAGATCCGCGCCTCGGCGCTGCAGTTCGTGCGCAAGCTGAGCGGGGGCCGCAGTCCCTCGCGCGCCAACCAGTCCGCGTTCAACCAGGCGGTGGACGAGGTCACCGAATCGGCCATCCGCCTGATTCGATCCCTCACCATCCACGGCCCGCCCCGGAATCGGGAGGAGGAGGCGCGCAAGGCCCGGGAGCGCGCCGCCCAACGCTTCGGCTAACCTGGGAAGGCGGACTGGGTCCGGCCCGACCTCAACGACATGCCGGCCGCGCGGGGTCCGGCGTTGGTGTGGCGCGGACCTCGACTGCCACCTCCGGCAGGCCGGGCCGCGGGAGGAGGGTAACGCACACTGGACCCTCCGGAAGTGCGTCCGGGCTCCACCGCGCCTCCCAGTGGTACCCGCTTCGCCCAGCCGATCCGCGTGCCCGGACCTCGACCCGGGGGTCGTCGTCCCATGCGAGCGTTTGCCGCTGGTCGCCCACTCGCGCGTCGAACCGGAGTACCGGGCCGTCGGCCGGGACGAGCCGGCCAGGATGGGTGTCGTTCCACCGCACGACCAACTCCCCGTCTTCCACGACGGCGGTCACTCGCCGCTCGATCGTCTCCGGCGCGGGGCCGGCCTCGCGTCGCGGCATCACCCGCTTGTCCGGCCCCGGCTTCCCTTCCACCGTCACCACCTCCACTGGCGGTGAAGGGGAGCCGTCCGTGGGCAGCTCGCTCGCCAGTTGCCCCATCAGCTCGGCAAGGCGCCCCGCCGTGCCCGGGCCATACAGGGTCGAGCCCCCCTCGTAGGCCTGCCCCGCGTATTCCTCCCGCGTGGCGACGTACTGGTTGTAGCCGTTCGCGAGCCCGACGAGAAGCGTCCGCCCCGCCCCCGCCCCCGCCTCCCGCGCCATCGCCTCGCGGATCCTCCCTCCCGCTACCGTCGTCGCCTCGAACGGGATGGCGCCCAGCGTCACCCCTCCCAACCTCACCACACCGAGCTGCACCGTCTCCGGCAGCGGGTAGTTCCGGTAGAGGACCTTCCGGAAACCCCCGAGCAGGAGCCGCTTCTCTCCCTGGCACCCCTCCGGTTCGACGATCGCCGAGCCGCCTTCCTCGAACCCGACGTCGATGAACCCGAAGAGCCGCCAATTGCGCGTCCGCGTCGGCCCGCCTTCGCCCGAGCCGGCCACCGTGGAGGTCCCCACGGCAGGCGCGCAGAGCGCCTCCGGCCCGCCGGTGAGCCTGACGGTCCGGAACGCGCGGCGGATCGGGAGGTCGCTGTCGAGCGAGTCCCCGAGCGTGTCGAACAACTCCACCGCCGTCTCCCCGAGCCGGTCGCCCAGGAACTCCACCTCGTCCCGCTCCCGCCGGATGCATTCCGCCTCCGCCGTCGCGTCCGGAGGAATCCAGAGTTCGGGGCCGGGCGGGCTGCGCGGTCCGCCGGGGCGCCGCACCCGTGCGAGCGAGGGGATGTGGCACTTGGCCGCCAGGGTGATGTCCGGGATGACGTCCCCTTCGGCTCCATTCATCACCAGGTGCACCGCCGCCGGCGCGAACCCCGGCGCGCGACCGTTCAGGCTGTCCACGTGCCGCTCCAGCCGCCGTTCGGCGAACGCGTGGATGTCGCCGTCGAGCAGGTCGTTCGACATGGCGTTGCCGGTGCCGTGGATGGCGAAGACACTGAACGCGCCCGCGGGCCGGAACTCGCCCGAGGTGGGATCCAGCAGGTCCACCCGCAGCATCGCGAACGTCGAGTCCACGTGCCCCTCCCCCGGGACGTCCACCGGCCGGGGGAATCGGGTCCGCCAATCGACCGGGTTCCGCTCGAAGGACTGGAGGCTCCGGTTCCGCGTGATGTCCCAGACCGCGATCTCGCCCCACCCGGCGCGCGCCTGTGTGAGGCCGGCCGCCGCGTCCCGCACCGCGCGGGCGATGCGCTCCGCCAGGAACTGGACCACGCCCGGATCAAAGCCGTCCACCGAGGAGCCGTTGGCGTTGTAGGCCCGGGCCTCGAAATAGTGTCCGGGGCCGGTGTGGGCGTGCGTGGCGGCGAGAAGGATCCGGTCAGCACCCAGGCCCGTCTCCTCCGCCACCGACTCGGCGACCGCGCGGTGGAGCATGAGCGACACCTGGGTGAGGTCGGCGGCGACGAGTGCGTAGCGCTCGCCGCTGGCATCCTCGAGGAGGATGACTCGCGCGTACAGTCGTTGGCGCCATCCGACCGCGCGCTTGCCCTCGGGCCCGTAGCCCATCAGGCCCACGCCCGGCGGCGGGGTGATGTCCGCGCGTCCGATCCCGGCGCGGAGCTTCCCCTCCGGCGA
>JBOHSQ010000206.1:0-4193 GCA_050733295.1 Gemmatimonadales bacterium | reverse complement strand
TGACTTGCATGTGTTAAGCACGCCGCCAGCGTTCGTCCTGAGCCAGGATCAAACTCTCCAAGAGAATTCAATCAGCTCATCAACGAACGACACATTTCTTCTTGTCGTCCGAATCACAAATCGTCAGAGTTGAACCCATCCGCGGCCGGCCTCTGAACGCCGACCGCCTCACAGGGTCCGCACCCCATCCACCTCTCGCTCACGATCGCTTGTCAAAGAGCAGTGTCATGCTCAAACCCGCAACACTGGCGGGGAGCCCATCAATATATCGGGGGAATGAAGCTGAGTCAAGTGCTTGTCACCACGCCGCCTGACCCCGCCCCACCCAACTTCGCCGAAACACCAACCCCGGCGAAGGGAGGCCGAAGCTAACGGCCCCCTCCACCCCGGTCAACCCCGCCACGATTCAAGGCTCCTCGATCTCCCCGGCCCGCTGCAGCGCCTGTCGGAACAGCACCGGCCCTGCCATCTCGTTCAGGGCGATGACCCCCACGACCACCGCCTGGATGGAGGCCCCGACCCCCGGGAACCGCTGGGCCACGAGCGTCGCGAGCCCGAGCGCCACACCGGCCTGCGACACCAGGCCCATCCAGGCGTAGCGCCGCACCGGCTCCTCCGCGCCACCCACCCGGGAGCCGAGGGCCGCACCGGCCCAGATCCCGCCCGCGCGGAGGAGGGCAAGCCCAACAATCACCGGCCACATCGTGGCGAAGACGTCGAGCTGGAGCTCGGCGCCCGCGAGGGCGAAGAAGACCACGAAGGTCGGGGCCGCGATGGCCTCGAGCGCGTGCACCAGCGGCTCGGCCCGTACCGGCGCCACATTTTCCACCAGGAATCCCGCCACCAGCAGGCTCAGCAGCAGCTCGAAGTGCAACGCCTGCGCCGCGAAGGCGGTGGCGAAGACGACCATGACCGCGAACACGACCATCTCGCGCTCGACGAACCGCAGGTACAGGCTGACCACCCCGCCGATCACGACCCCGGCGACGATCGAGCCGAAGACATCCCGCCACAGTCGGACGAACAGCTCGGCCGGCGCCACGCCCGGCCCTTCGCCGAGGGCACCCTGCGCCACCGCGAGGGTCACCGTGAACAGCACGATGACCAGCACGTCCGCCACCAGGACCACGCCCAGCACCGTCTTGGCCAGCGGTCCGCGCGCCCGGGTTTCGGTCAGGACCGCGAGCGTCACCATCGGCGAATTGACCGTGAGCGTGGTGGCCACGAGGAAGGCGACGGCCACCAGGGCGCCACCGGCGAGCCCCACCGTGAACGGGAGCTGGTTCCGCAGGAGCAGGACGCCGAGCACGAGGAGCGAGATCACGAGCGCGGCCTGGGCGGCCAGGATCGCGCTGATCGACCGGGACCGCTGCCGCAGGTCCGGCAGTCGGAGTTCCACGCCGGCGAGGAGGCCGATGATCCCCACGGCCAGCTGCTTCATCATCCCGAGGTCCCCGACCGCGCCCACGGGCACGACTGCGAGCAGGGTGGGCCCCAGCACCAGCCCGGCGAGCAGGTAACCGAGCAGTCGGGGGAGGCGGAGGTCATGCGCCAGCTGGCCCAGCGTGTCGGCGGTGAGCAGGAGGATGCCGAACGAAAGCAGCGTGGCGGGTCCGATCACGCCTTCCGTCGGCACCCGGAGCGGCTCGATGAGTGTAGCCCCGCCGACCAGCAGCAGGATGACGACCAGGCGCCGGATCACGCCTCGTCCTCCGCCTTCACTTCGGAGGCCCACATGCCCGTGTGCAGGGCCTCGAGCCGCGCAGGAGATCCCGGCAGTTCACCGTCCGCGTCGCGGGCCGCCGAGAGCAGCGCCGCCGTCTCCGGCTGGGCCACGACCTCGAAGACGAGGACCGAGAGCAGGGCCGCGCTGAGCACCATCTGGGGCGCGAGGTCGGGAAAGACCTGGGTGTAATTGAGGGCGACGGCCACACCGATCGCACCCTGCCCCAGGAGGCCGCGGCCCAGGTTGGCGGTGGCGACTCCGGGGACCGGCGCGAGCTGGTTCGCCACCCATCCGCCCGCGAGCCGCGCGATGAGGCGGATCGCCACGAACGCCGGCGGGACGAAGAGGAGGCTCGGGCCCGAGGGGCGCCAGGCCGCGCCCGCGAAGATGAGCAGCGCGAGGTAGATCGGCCGCTGGGTGCCGCGCAGCGCGCGGGTGGCACTGCGCTCGCCACCGGCCGTGTTCGCCAGGATCAGCCCCAGGACCAGCGTCGTGAAGATGGGCGAGAGGTTGAGGTAGTAGGACGCGCCGCTTGCGATGACGATGGCACCGGCCAGTGCTACGAACAGCCTGGCCTGCTGTTGTGGCCCCGAGACCTCGACTCGGGGCCCCAGGAAGAGATGGAACAGCACCCCGCTGACCACCCCCACCGCCACGCTGATGACGGCCCATTCGGTAGGCGTGGGCGGCCGGATTGACGGCGCCGTCTCACCCTGATGGAACAGGGCGAGCAGGAGGCCGAACGCGACGATGCCGACGAGCGCGTCGATCCGGGAAGCAAGCTGGAGGAGGGTGAAGAGGCGGGTCGACCCGAACCCCCGCAGGGAGAGCGCGTCCACCGCCGACGGGGCGCCCAGGACCGCGATGGCACCGAGGGTCACGGCCGGCACCGCGGCCGCCAGCGCCGGGAATCCCGCGGCGGAGTGCAGCAGGGCGAAGAGTCCAGCCGCCGCGAGCCCGAAAGTCGCGAGCGCCTCGGTGAAGGCCGCCCGCACCTGCACCCCCGGGAGCAGCGCCAAGGCCGGAACACGGAAGTAGGTCCCGACGGTCATGCCCACCCAGCCGAGTGCCAGGCTCACCAGCGGGGTGAGCCCCCGGACGACATCGGCCGAGAGGAATCCGGTGACCGCCGGCCCGAGCAGGATGCCCAGCAGGACGTACTCGGCCGCGCCGACATAGCCGAAGCGCAGCCGGAGGCGGTCGAAGAGCAGGTGGTTCAGGAGATAGCCCACCGCCAGGACGGCGAGCGCGGCGATGGTGGTCTCCATGGAGAGCGGGAAGATGCGGCGCGGCGCGAGGCGGCGGTAGGGCGGATCGAGGCCCGGGGCGCCGCGCCCCGGGCCTCGGCAAGGCGGCTTCCGCTAGGGCAGCGCCTCCTCGCGCCGGGGCTCCAGCCGGACGATCCAGAGCCCGTTGTACATGTCGTTCACATAGGCCAGGCCGTCCTTCACCACCACGCCCCACGTCATGGCCGTGTTCTTCACCCGGCCGTCCATGTCGGCGGTGTTGAGGTGCGCGATCTCCCGCCCCTGGGCCCGGAGGTCGCCCCGGAGTTCGCCCGAGACGTCGAACGCCCGGAAGCCACCGTTGTAGGCACCCAGGTAGAGGGTATCGCCCGCGACCCAGATGTTGTGGACACCCCCGTGCTCCGGCTCGTAGAACGCCACCGACCGGGGCTGGTCGAGCTTCGAGATGTCGATGACCTGGAGCCGCCCGTAGGCCCGGCCCGCCGCAGCGTCCTTCGCGCCCTTCACCGAGCCCGCCGGGAAGACCTCGTCGGCGATGAACACGTAGTCCTTGTGGCGCCACGCGGTGTGGGTGCCCCGGATGAAGCCGGGGCCGGCGGTGGCCTCGACGTCGCGATAGAGCGCGTTGAGGTCGTACTTGTACTGCGACACCAGGACCGGGTTGTCCGGCCGCCCCCCCTTCATGCCGTTGCCCACGTCCAGGATGACCAGGCCGTCGTTCCAGTAGCTCAGGTAGGCCAGGCCGTCCTGCACGTCCACGTCGTGCAGCGTGCGCCCCGCGTCGGGCCGGTCGGTGCGCCACTGGGCGACTTCACGCGGCTTGTACGGGTCGTCGATGTTCACCACGTGGAGCGCGCCGGTGCCGTCGTTGGTGAGGAAGATGTGGGTGCCGTGCTTGGCGTCCCGGTAGATGAAGGCCGAGTGCACGCCGGCGGTGACGCCCTCGGTGAACTCCGCGATCACCTTGGGGTGTGCGGGATCGTCCAGTGCCGCGATCCCGATGCCGTTCTTCCGGTCGGACGCTCCCTCCCGGGTGAAGACCAGCGTCTTCCCGTCGGGGGTGGTCATCACGTCATTCACCCGGCGCGTGTTGGCCACGATCGAATCGGTGACGACCGGTGCCGCGGGGTTGCTGATGTCGATGGTGTAGAAGCGGTCGCCGCCGCCCCCGGTGCCGAGGTAGGCGTACTTGCCGTTCGGGTGCACCCACACTTCCTCGG
>JBOHSQ010000205.1:0-3598 GCA_050733295.1 Gemmatimonadales bacterium | reverse complement strand
GCGCGCTCCAGCGGAACCCTGCGCCCCGGCTGGCCCTGGGCCACGATTGGGCCGTAGCCCCGGATCTCGACCCGCGCTTCGGGGCGGGCGGCGAGGGCGGCGGCCACCTGGTCGAGTATCGTGGCGGCTTCCGCGTCGGCCAGCGGGTTCGCGCTCGCGAAGGAGCGCGCCGGGATGGTCCACGGTCCCGCGAGCGAAGGACATCCCCGGGCGTCAACCGGCGTCCCAGTGGCCGTCGACGGGCAACGGTCGATCCCATCCGGCACCGCGTCTCCGTCGGCGTCGACGGGGCAGCCGAGCTGGTCCACGATGGCTCCCGCGGGTGTGGAGGTGCATCGGTCCAGCCCGTCGGGAACCCGGTCGCGGTCCTGGTCGAGCGGGCAGCCGACATTGTCCACGACCGCGCCCGCAGGGGTCGCCCGGCAGCGATCCAGTTCATCCGGCGCGCCGTCGGCGTCCTCGTCCCGCGGGCATCCAGCGGCATCCACTGCCACGCCCAACGGCGTGTCGGCGCATCGATCGGGACCATCCGCCACGCCGTCGCGATCGAGGTCCATCGAGCAACCGCGGGCGTCCACCGTCACGCCCCCCCGGGTTCCGGGGCAGCCGTCCGCCCGGTCGAGGATGCCATCGCTGTCCTCGTCGCCATCGGGCTGGCGGCCCGGGAGCACCGAGAGTCCGAGCATCATGCCATAGGTGAAGAAGCTCGTGTCGGTGATCGGCCGGTCGAGATAGAGATCGCCGCGAAGTGCCAACGCCCTCGTGATGTGCAGGCGCGCACCGGTCCCCACGGACAGATTCAGGAGTGTACCGCACGGATTGAGCCCGGTGGACGGCAGCGGTGGACACTCATCGCCGTACTTCGCCGCGCCGGCACCGGCGCGGAACAGGAAGCTGAACCGCTCGCCCGCCGGGACGTTGTAGACCAGGTATCCCATCCCGCCGAGGAGCCGCACGTCGGCGATCTGGCTCCGGGTGAAGGACTCCGAAGTGGCCAGTTCGGCCTCCAAGGTCACCCGGGGCGAGACCGCGAAGCCGAACCGGGCCCAGGCGCCCCACTCGGGCCGGAGGTCGGCTGCATAGTCCCACGCCTGGTAGCGGGCTCCGGCCCCGATCTCCACCGTCTGGACCGGTGCCGACTGGGCCCAGAGGGGGGCCGGCCCGCTCCCTGCCACCCCGAGGAGCGCGGTCGCGACAATCCGGGCCTGGCGGGCAAAGTCGAACATGGGCCGATAGATAGGAGTGCCGTTCCCAGGTGACAAGCGGACCGACTTGGCACTTCCGCCCGGTTCCGCTACGATAGGCCGGAAGTCGCCCGCGACGTGAATCCCGCCACCCAAGTGCGAGGAGCGTGCCGTGCAGGTCCGGATCCAGTACTGCGTTGTCTGAAACTACGAGCCCCGAGCCGCCAGGCTGGCGGCTGAGCTCGAGGCGGCCTTTCCCGGCGCCGCCGTCACCCTCGTGCCCGGTTCGGGTGGAGTCTTCGAGGTGACGGTGGACGGCAAGCTCGTCTTCTCGAAGAAGCGCCAGGGCCGGCACGCCGAGCCCGGCGAGGTCGTTGGCCTCATCGAGGAAGGAAAGGCCGCCGGCGGATAGCATGCGCATAGCCATCACCACCGGTGGCGGGGACGCGCCGGGCCTCAACGCCGTGATCCGCGCCGTGGTGCTCTCCGCAACTCATCGTGGCTGGCGTTGCTATGGCATTCGGCGGGGCTTCAACGGGCTGCTCGAGGGCACGGGCGTATTGCCGCTGGGGCCGGAGGAAGTCCGGGGGATCACCCACCAGGGTGGCACCATCCTCGGCACCACCAACCGTGGCAACCCGTTCCGCTGGCGCGTGACCGACGCGGACGGCACCGTCCGCGAGGTGGATCGCTCCGACGATGTGGTCGCGGCATTCCGGGCCAGCGGCTTCGACGCTCTCGTGGCGATCGGGGGCGATGGCACCCTGGGCATCGCCCACGACCTCTGGAAGAAGGGGCTCGCGACAGTCGGGGTCCCGAAGACCATCGACAATGACGTCGCCGGCACACTGTTCTCCTTCGGGTTCGACACCGCCGTTGCCACCGCTACCGACGCCATCGACAAGCTGCACTCCACCGCCGAGAGCCACGAGCGGGTGATGGTGGTCGAGCTGATGGGGCGCGATGCCGGCTGGATCGCGCTCCACAGCGGCATTTCCGCCTCGGCGGACGTCATCCTCATTCCCGAAATCCCCTTCGACATCGAGCGGGTGTGCGCCAAGATCCGCGACCGCGAGGCCCGGGGCCGGCCGTTCAGCATCGTGGTGGTAGCGGAAGGGGCCCGGCCGGCGGGAGGCGAGCAGGTGATGCAGGAGCGCCGCCAGGCCGGCGGGGCCGACCGCCTGGGCGGCATCGGGGCGGCGGTGGCGCGGGGCATCGCGGAACGGACCGGCAAGGAGACACGAACCCTGGTGCTGGGACACCTGCAGCGCGGCGGCATGCCCACCACGTTCGACCGGCTGTTGGCGCTCAGGTTCGGCACCGCGGCGGTGCATGCAATCGCGGAAGGGCGTCTCGGCACGATGACCGCGTTCACTCCGCCCACCATCTCGCTGGTGCCGCTCGCGGAGGTCGTCGGCCGACCCCGGCAGGTCCCGGTGGATTCGGACACAGTGCGGACGGCTCGCGACCTGGGCATCGCGCTGGGCGATTAGCGCGATTCCGGTCGTGCCCTGGTCGCGCTAGCGGAAGGAGGCGCCGACCGTGTCCGCCATCAGCAGGACATCAAGCACGAGCTCGGCCGCCGCCCCTAGGAACTCGCGGTCGATCCTCTCCACGTCGTCGGTGGGCTGGTGGTAGTCCGGGTGGTCCTCTTCCCCGAAGTACAGGAACGGCACGCCGGCCTGGTCGAACGCGCCGTGGTCGGATGAGCCGGTCCAGTCGTCCTCGCCTCCCACTCCGGACCGGTCGTGGCCCAGGCGAACGCGAATCCCGTTCCGCGCCTGCACCGCTTCGGCCAGCGGCCTCAGCGCCGGCCACCGCGACGTCCCCGCGATCCAGAGCTCGTCCCGCGCGTTTCGCCCGATCATGTCGAGGTTGAGGTCGAGCGCCATGTCCGCTAGCGGCACCGGTGGATCGGCAACGAACGCTCGGGCCCCCCGAAGCCCGAGCTCCTCCGCATCCAAAAACACGACCAGCACGGTGGACTCGATCGGGCGGGTCACGAGCCAGCGGGCAATGCCCAGGACTGCGGCGACCCCCGACGCGTTGTCGTCGGCCCCGTTGTAGGTCTGGCCTCCGCGGACACCGAGATGGTCGAAGTGGGCTGAGAGCACAATCACGCGATCGGGGCGTGTCCGCCCCCGGACCAGGCCGGCGACGTTCGCCGCAGGCAGTGTCCGCCCCGACTGCACCAGGGTGAATGGCCGCTCGAAGCCGCCGGGTGTTGGCTCGAGCCCGATCCGGCCGAGCTCGGCGACAAGCCATTGCCGGGCCGTCAGGGCACCGGGAGTGCCGGTCGCGCGGCCCTCCATCGAGTCGTGGGCGAGCAGGGCCACATCGGCCAGGAGGCGGCCGGGGTCGAGTCGCGGGGCGGCGGCCCCGGCCGGCGGAGCCGCCGATCCCGCAGCCGGTGG
>JBOHSQ010000204.1:0-5538 GCA_050733295.1 Gemmatimonadales bacterium | reverse complement strand
TCGCGGATCTCCTCAAGCAGGCGAATGACGCGATCGTCGTCCAAGCTGCCTCCCTGGCAACCGGACCAGCGCCGACCTCCGTGCGGCAGGCACTTCCTCGAGACAGGCCGCCACACTCCCTGCACTGCTCTGCATAGCGGCCCCTCCCAGCGGCCCATATCTTGGCCGGCAACGCACCAAGATGCAGGCCGAGTGGCCGGAGGCAAGGAGGAACCGATGACCTGGAAGCGACTCGTGATTGCGGGCTGGCTGCTTGCGGCCTGCGAGCGCCCGGCGGCGACCCCGCCGACCAATGCGGAGGCCGCGCGCCAGGTGTTCGGCGGCGGGGTCGAGTGGGTGGACCTGTCGCACGACTTCGGCCCGACGACGATCTACTGGCCGACCGCGAGCGCATTCCGATTGGAGCGGGTGTTCGCCGGGCGCACCCCGGCGGGCCACTGGTACGAGGCGAACAACTTCCAGGCCGCGGAACACGGCGGCACGCACCTCGACTCGCCGGTCCACTTCGCGGAAGGGCGGCGCACGACCGACTCGGTGCCGCTCGCGAACCTCATCGGGCCCGCCGTCGTGGTGGACGTGCGCGACTCGGCGGCGTCGAATCCCGACTACCTCGTCTCGGTGGCGGATCTCGCACGGTGGGAGCACGCGCACGGCCGCATCCCGGACGGCGCCATCGTCCTGCTCCGCACCGGGTGGGCCGCGCGCTGGCCCGACCGCGCGCGGTACCTCGGGACGGCGGACACCGGCGAGGCGGCGACCAAGCGGCTGCACTTCCCCGGGCTCGAGCCGGCGGCGGCGCGGTTCCTGGTCACCGAGCGGCGCATTGCCGCGGCCGGACTCGACTCACCGAGCATCGACGCGGGGCCCTCGACGACGTTCGAGAGCCACGTGGTCCTCATGAGCGAGAACGTGCCGGCGTTCGAGAACCTGGCGGCCCTCGACCGCCTGCCCGAGACCGGGGCCTACGTCGTTGCCCTGCCGATGAAGATCGCCGGCGGCAGCGGGGGTCCGCTCCGGATCGTCGCGGCGCTACCGCGCTGAACTCAGCCCAGGCGCGCGAGGTACGCCGCGATCCGCTCGACCGTCTGCACCCCGCCCTGGAGCACGCCGTAGCGCTCCGCAGCCGTCCGGATCGCCTCTGCGTCCGCGAAGGTCATGCTGATCGCGAGCCGGGTGCGCGCACCCTCGGGCTCCAGGGTGACCACCACCGCAAAGTCGAGCGGCGCGCCGGGGAGGTCCCAGCCGTTCTCATAGACCAGCCGAACGGGCGGGACGATCTCCCGAAAGCTCACCAGGTTGGGGTAATCGGTGCCGTCGGGGCCGTGCATGGTGAAGCGCCAGACGCCGCCGGGGACGAACGCGAACTCATGCGTGGTGGTCGTGAACCCGTCGGGCCCGAACCACTGGTGCAGGTACCGCGGATCGGTCCAGATCTTCCACGCCAGGTCCTGGGGCGCGTCGAGGAGGCGGACAAAGACCACCTCCCGATCCGAGGGGCGCTCCATCCTGGCGAGCCCCGGCATCGGTCAGCGCGCCCCTGCCGCGTGTGCCTGACTGCCATCGGACCACTGCGACACCGGGATCAACAGTGTGAGCACCGGTGCGTTCTCGCCCCCCGATCCATCGATCACCGCAGCGGTCATCCCACCCGCGCCCCAGGTGGATGGCGGGAGCGAGCGGTCGTAGTAGAACATCAGGTGGGGCATCCACCGGGGATCGGCGTCGAGCAGGTACTGCCTGGGTGAAAGCATGTAGGCCATGGCGCCGGGCGCCGGCGCCGGGAACTCCCCCGCGGCATAGGCCCGGCTCATGCGCGCCTCGGCCTCCACCGGAGCGATACCGGTCAGGATCAACCGAGTCCGCTCCAGTACGGGCGGGAGGACGGTGGCTGCGGCCGGGGGATTGAAGCAGTGCGGGGCACGGACCCGGGGATTCCAGAAGCCGGGGTCGGCAGCGGCGCCCGAGAAGGAGCGGAGGGTGACGCAGGTGAAGCCGTTGGTGCCGCGGACGGCCTCGACGTAGCCGGTGCCAGTGAGCACGAGCACGGTGGCCGAGTCGGAGCTGTGCGCCGGGGCGGCGGTACGGGCGAGTGCCACCTCGGCGTCACGGTCGGCGATCAGGTACGACGTGACGTCAGGGACCTGAGCAGCCGCTGGTGCGCCACCGGGAAGCAGGGCGGCAGCGAGAGCGGCAAGGGTGCGGGCGGAGTGTTGCATGGGATCACCTGTGCAGGGTCAACGGTCGGACTGCAGGGTGCGGAGGAGCTGCTCCATCCGGTCGAGCCGGCCAGTCCAGAGCCGCTCGAACTTCTCGAGCCAGGCGTTCGCCTCCCGGAGCCGCGCCGCGTTGAGGGCGCGGGGGCGCCACTGCGCATCCCGGCCCCGCTCCACCAGGCCGGCCTGCTCGAGGACCTTGAGGTGCTTGGAGATCGACGGCTGGCGCAAGCGGAACGGGCGGGCGAGCTCGGTGACCGAGCTGGGCCCGGCGGCGAGGCGCTCGAGCATGGCGCGGCGTGTGGGATTGGCGAGGGCGCCGAAGACGGCGCTCAAGGGGTCGGGACGGGCGGAGGTTCGTCGGGCGGCGTATATAGCCATGTGGCTATATAGTGGGCGTGCGCGCGGGTCGTCAAGGGCTCAGCATCCTCCTGGTGCTTCGGGCCTGGGCATCATGAGCAAGGTGCGGAACCGTGGGTCGGCGGCCACGGCGTCGAAGGGCGGATCACAGCGAAGGTGGAGCTGGAAGTGGAGGTCGGCGGCGGGCGAGTACTGCTGGAGCCACGCGATGGCGTGATCGGCTTCGCCCAGCGCGGCCCAGGCCTGAGCCAGGTTGACGGCGGCGTGCAACGACGTGGGGGAGTAGGCCGCGGCGAGCGACTCGGCGGTCGCGAGGATGCCGCGCGCCTCGGCCGGCCTTCCAGCGCGCGCCACGACCAGGGCCTCCCCCGCGAGGTTGTTGACTACCTCAACGTCCGTGCCGAGCCGCCGCCCGGCCTCGAACGACGCCTCGGCCCGGGGAAAGTTCTCCAGTTCGAGTGCCGCGTACCCCGCGGTGGACCGGCCCAGCAGGTAGCCGGGATTGATGGCGATGGCGCTGTCGGCCCACCGCATTGCGCTGTCCGGCCGTCGGCGCCAGTAGTGCCCGATGGCGAGGAAGGCGACATGCTCGGCATTGGCCGGATTTGCCAGAACGGCGCGGCGCCAGGCCGGGAGCGCCTGATCGAGGTCGCCCGTCTCGGCCAGGCCGAGCGCCAGGAGTTGCCAGGCCTGCGCCAGGGTCGAATCGAGCGACAACGCCTTCCGCAGCGACCGAATGGACGGCGACACGTCGGTCGGGTCGACCTGGCGGCTCACGGCCCCCCGCGCCAGCCAGGCCGAGGGCAGGTCCGGATCGAGGGCCAGGGCGCGATCCGAGGCGGCCACCGCCAACCGCAGCACGCTGTCCCGCGCCATTCCCGCGAACACGAAACCCCGGCCATATCCCTGGTTGGCGTTCAGCGCGAGCCCGGCCCACGGCTCCGCCCAGGTGGAGTCGCGCTGGATCGCCGCACCGAACGCCTGCATGGCGGCGCTCAAGCCGGCTGGAGTGCGCTTGCGGAACTCCAGCATTCCCCGCTGGTAGAGGGCCACGGCTACCGAATCGCGCACCGGCTTCGCCGAACCACGGCGGCCGGAGATGGCCCAGCCGGCGAGCGCCAGCGCCACGAGCAGCACGGCCGCCACGACTGCGCGCAGCAACATGCGGGGCGCGCGATCCGCCGCGGGCGCGGCCTCACCGCTCCTGAGCGCGGCCGCAAACGACGCGACGTCGGGGAAGCGATCGGTGGGCAGGCGTTCGAGCCCGCGGAGCACGGCGGCCTCCACCGCCGGCGGGACGGAGGAGCGCACCGGGCGGAGCGAACGCGCGGGCTCGGCCATGCGCCGGGCGACGATCGCCTGCGCGGTGGGGCCGGTGAAGGGCGGCTCGCCGGCGAGCATCTCGTAGAGGACGCAGGCGAGGCTGTACTGATCGGTGCGGGCGTCCACCGCCATCGCGGTCGCCTGCTCCGGACTCATGTACGTCGGCGTGCCGATGGCAAGGCCGGTGCTGGTCAGGCGCTCCCCTCCGGTCTCGATCAGCGCCTTGGCGATCCCGAAGTCGGTGAGGAAGACGCGACCGCCGGCAAGCATCAGGTTCTCGGGCTTGATGTCACGGTGGACGATGCCGACGCGATGGGCTGCGTCGAGGGCCGACGCCGCCTGCTCGGTGATGCGGATGGCTTCGTCGACCGGGAGGTGGCGGTCGCGCAGGAGGCGCTGGCGGAGCGACTCCCCGTCCACGAACGCCATGGCATACCAGGGGAGCATCACGCTGTCGGGGCCGGGGAACGACCCCGAGTCGAGCACCGGGACGATGCCGGGATGCTGGAGGCCGGCCGTGAGGCGGATCTCGCGGATGAAGCGGTCCACCCCGATGGCGCCGGCGAGCTCGGGGTGGAGGACCTTGAGGGCGACCCAGCGGTCGTGGCGGAGGTCGCGGGCGAGCCAGACCGACGCCATGCCGCCCCGGCCGAGCTGCCGGTCGACGGCGTAGCGGTCAGCGAGACTCGCGTTCAGGCGATCGAGCATCAGTGCGCGGGGGAGCGTCGCCTCCGGGGGACGAGCACGGCGCAATCACCGCCGGCCGGAAGCGGGCGCCCAGGGCACCCGCTCCCGGCCACGATGGTCACTTCGTTGCTGCCTCGGCGGCCGGGGCGGCCGGGGCGCCCACGTTCCAGATGTCGTAAGCGAGCTTCCAGGAGCCGTCCGGCTGCTTCTTCATCACTCCCAGGTATTTCCCTTCCTGGGCGGGCATGGGCTTGGCGCCGGCGGTCTTCGGCGTCAGGGTCATGCGCCAGGTGCCGGAGGTGAACGCGAGGTCGCCCCGGCCTTCCACCACTTCCGTCGCGAGCTCGGCCTGGGCGGTGAATGTGTTGGCGAAATCGATCCAGTACTGCTTCGCCGCGTCGCCCCGGCGGGTCGGCTCGTTCGGCGGCATCACGACCGCGTCGGCCGTATAGAGGGCCGCGAGGGCATTCCCGTCGCCGGCCACGGCCACGCGGGCCCATTCGGCATCCAGCGCACGGACGGCGGCCTCGTCCTCGGCGGAGAGGGCGGCGGGAGCGGCCATGGCTCCCATGGTGGCGGCGTCATCCTTGGCAGCCGGTTGGCAGGCAGCAGCGCCCAGGAGCAGGAGCGCTGCGGCGAAACGCGCAGACCCAGACATGGCGGTTCTCCTCGAAGGAGGGGAGGGGGGACGGGACGCGCGAATGTGGAGAGAGGTACGGGGGACGGCAAGAGAGAACAGGGACGGGCGGAGAGGGCGGGACGGGCGGGACGGGCAACAGGCGTTCCTAGCCGACCTCGATGACGCCTTCGCTCACCACGATGCTCGCGCCGCCTGCCCCGGTGCTCACGACCTCGCCGTCGCGCTTCTCGGCGCGGGCCTCGAGCAGGCTCGGGCGGCCCATCTCCACGCCCTGAGCGATGCGCCAGGTGAAGGTCCCCTCGCGCTCGGGAGCCT
>JBOHSQ010000203.1:0-11093 GCA_050733295.1 Gemmatimonadales bacterium | reverse complement strand
AGCCCTTGGGAAGGTCGGGATAGAAGTAGTTCTTCCGGGCGAACACCGAGCGGGGATGGACGGTGCAGCCAAGCGCCAGCGCGCCCACGACCCCCAGCCGCACCGCCTCCGCGTTGGGCACGGGAAGCGCCCCGGGGAGGCCGAGGCAAGTCGGGCAGACGTTGGTATTGGGCGGGTCACCAAAGCTGTTCGCGCAGCCACAGAACATCTTGGAGCGCGTCGTGGGCTGGACGTGGACCTCGAGACCGATGACGGTCTCCCACGCGGTCATTGCACCTCCGCCATCGGGTCGAGCGCGGCTTCGAGCACGGCTGCCGCCTCGAGCATCAGGTCATCGCCCAGCGCCGGGCCGATGAGCTGGCCGCCGAGCGGCAGGCCCCCGGTGCGGCCCACGGGCAGGCTCAGCGCCGGAACGCCCGCCAGGTTCGCGGCGCAGACGAAGACGTCGGCGAGGTACATCTGCACCGGGTCGGCCAGGTTCTCGCCGGCCTTGAACGCGGGCGTCGGCGTGGTCGGAGTGAAGAGCAACTGCACGCCGTCCGCGAACACCCGCCGGAAGTCGTCGGCGAGGAGTGCGCGGACCTGCTGGGCCTTCCGGTAGTACGCCTCCGCGTACCCGGCGGACAGCACGTAGGTGCCGACCAGGATCCTGCGCCGGACCTCCGGGCCGAACCCCTGGCCGCGGGTGGCGCGATAGAGCGACGGGAGGTCGCCCGCCGGGCCCACGCGCCGCTGCCCGTACCGCACCCCGTCGTAGCGGGCCAGGTTGCTCGCCGCCTCCGCCGGGGCGACGACGTAGTACGTGGGCACGGCATACCTGGTGTGGGGCAGCGACACATCGCGGATCGTGGCGCCGAGCTGGCGGAGGACGGCGACCGTGCGGTCCACGCCAGCGCGGACGGCCGGATGCAGGTCGGGCGGCAAGTATTCGCGCGGAAGCCCGATGGTCAGGCCGCGCAGGTCGGTGCGGCGGCCCACAATGCCGACGGGCGGCGCCGCCACCGTCGTGGCGTCGAGCGGATCGGGGCCGCTCATCACCGAGAGGACGCGAGCGGCGTCGGCGACGGTACGGCCGAATACGGCGATGGCGTCGAGCGAGGACCCGAAGGCGACCAGTCCGTACCGGCTGACCCGCCCATAGGAGGGCTTCACGCCCACGACGCCACAGAAGGCCGCGGGTTGGCGCACCGATCCGCCGGTCTCGCTCCCGAGGGCGGCGGGGACGACGCCGGCCGCGACCAAGGCGGCAGAACCACCGGAGGAGCCGCCGGGCACTCGCTGCGGGTCGAGCGGATGCAGCACCCGGCCGTAGGCGGAATGCTCGGTGGACGAGCCCATGCCGAACTCGTCGAGGTTGGCCTTGCACGCGACCAGTGCGCCCGCGGCCCGCAAGCGCCGGATGGCCGTGGCCTCGAAGGGCGAGACGTAGCCCTCGAGGATCCGCGAGCCGCAGGTGGTCGGGCCGTCGAGCGTGGCGATGTTGTCCTTGACCGCGATCGGCACGCCGAGCAGCGGCCCGTCCGGCGCCTCGGCATCGGCCCACCGAGCATCGCGCTCGAGCGCGTCGGCCGACCAGTGCAGCGCCGCGTTCAGGCCGCGCGCGTCCTCGAGGCGGCGCGCCGTGGCCCGGGCGGAGTCGAGTGCCTCAGTCACAGATCCTCCAGGTGACCGAGCCGCGGCACGACGAAGAGGCCTCCGCGAAAGTCGGGCGCAAACTCCTCCGGGTTCCGGGTGAGCGGCTCGGGCCGGACCTCATCCTCCCGCAGGGTCGCTGCGGAGGGCCCGGCGACGTGCAGCGGTGCCGACTCGTCAGAACCGACCTCGGCGAGCTGTCCCACGTATTCCAGGATGCGGGAGACCTGCGCCGCCAGCGGCGCCATGTCGCCATCGGGGACGCTCAGCTCCGCCAGCCTGGCCAGGTGCTCCACCTCCTGCGGCGTGATGCTCATGCCCCCTCCCAGTCGCGCTCGAGGCCGGCGTAGGCCACGAGCAGCTGCTTCACCCCGACCTCGCCGTCGTCGAAGGCGACGGTGACGCGAAGGTCCTTGCCCACTCCCTGCAGTCCCTGGATGACTCCGCCACCGAAACGCCGATGCCGCACACGCTCGCCCTTCACGTAGCGCGGTGCGTCCTGGGATTCCTCCTCCGCGGCCACACGCCCGGCGCGGCCACCTTCCCACGCGCCGGCCCCCGTGCTCCAGCCGCGCCACGCGGCGGCGCCGGCGCGACCGGTGCGCCAACCGGTGTCGGCCCCAGCGAGCGCCGTGCGGCGTTCTTCCACCGCTCCAGGGGGGAGCGCCGCCAGGAACCGGGACGCGCGGGAGGGGCGCAGCTCGCCCCCGCGCCGCCGAGTGCGGGCCCAGGTGAAGACCAACTTGTCCATCGCCCGCGTGATGCCAACGTAGCAGAGCCGCCGCTCCTCCTCGAGGCCATCCGGCTGCTCTTCCGCGCGGGCGAGCGGGAAGAGGCCATCCTCCATGCCCGCGAGGACCACCACCCGCCACTCGAGGCCCTTGGCGGTGTGGAGCGTCATCAAGGTGACACCCTCCTCCGCACCTTCCGTGGTGTCCGCGGCACTCTGCAGCGCGGCGTCCGCGAGGAACCGCTCCAGCGGGGTGCCCTCGCCCAGCGCCTCGTCAACTTCCTCTGACCATTCCGCGGCGGCGGCCACCAGTTCCCGGACGTTGTCCCAGCGGTCCTGCCCCTCGGGTCCTTCCTTGAGCAGGTAGCTCTCGTAATCCAGTGCTTCGCAGAGATGCTCGATGAGCTGGGCCGGCGGCCACTCGCGGCTCTTCTCGCGCAGCTCCGTGAGGAAGCGGGCGAACTCCTGGTAAGCCTGGCGCACATTGGGGCGCAGTGCGTCGATGCGGTCGGCCGCGGCCGCCGTTTCCAGCAGCGGGAGGCTCCAGCGTGCGGACGCATCGGCGAGCACGGCCTGGCTCGCTTCCCCCAGCCCGCGCCTGGGGACGCCCACGGCGCGGAGGAACGCCTCGTTGTCGCTCGGGTTCGCCACCAGGCGGAGGTAGGCCAGGAGGTCCTTCACCTCCATGCGGTCGTAGAAGCTGATCGCGCCGACGATACGGTACGGCAGTCCGGCGCGGCGGAACGCTTCCTCGAGGGCGCGAGACTGGGCATTGGTGCGGTAGAGCACCGCCACCTCGCCGTAGCGCCAGTCGCCCCGGGCCGCGAGGTGGCGCAGCTCGCCGGTGATCCACTCCGCCTCGTCGCGCTCGTCAGCGGCGGCGACCAGGGTGGCGAGTTCCCCGCCCCGCCGGGTTGCGCGCAGCGTCTTGCCGAGCCGGTCGCGGTTCTCCGCGATGACGGCGTTGGCGGTATCGAGCACGACCTGGGTGGAACGGTAGTTTTCCTCCAGCCGCACCACCCGGGCCCCGGGGAAGTCGGTGAGGAAGTCCTTCATGTTGCCCACGCGGGCGCCGCGCCAGCCGTAGATGGACTGGTCGTCATCGCCCACCGCCGCGACGTTGCCGTGGCCGCCGATGGCCTTGAGCAGCTCGTACTGGGCGCGGTTCGTGTCCTGGAACTCGTCGACCAGCACGAACGCGAACCGCTCCGCGTAGTGGGCCCGCACCTCCGGATGCTCGCGGAAGAGCGTGAGGGGATGCAGGAGCAGATCGTCGAAGTCCATCGCGTTGGCGGCGCGGAGGGTGGGCCCGAACCCGGCGTACACGTCCGCGGCGGCCCGCCCCAGCGGATCGAAGGTGGACTCGGCGAGCAGGTCCTCGGGGGACTGCATCCGGTTCTTGGCTGCGGAGATCCGTGACTGGATGGCGCGCGGCGTGAACGCCCTGGGGCTGATCCGGCGCTCGTCCATGAGCCGCTTCACCACCCGCAGCTGGTCGTCCTCATCGTAGATGGTGAACTGGCGGGTGAAGCCGAGGCGCTCCGCCTCGCGCCGCAGCAGGCGGGCGGAGAGGGCGTGGAAGGTCCCGATCCAGAGGCCGGACGGGGCCCGGCCGAGGAGCCGGGACACGCGCTCGCGCATCTCCCCGGCGGCCTTATTGGTGAAGGTGACGGCGAAGATCCGCTCGGGCGGAACGCCTTCAGAGTCGATCAGGCGGGCGATGCGCGCGGTGAGGACGCGCGTCTTCCCCGACCCCGCGCCGGCGAGGACGAGGAGTGGACCATGCACGTGCTCGACCGCCTCGCGCTGCGCGGGGTTGAGTGGGGTGGCGGTGAGGTGGAACGATTCAGGATTCATGCAGCGGCAGCTCGATCAGGAACGATGCACCGGCGTCGGTCGGCTCGAGGGACAGATTCCCGCCATGCGCGTCCTCGACGACGCGCTGGGTCAGCGCGAGGCCGATGCCCCACCCACCCTGCTTGGTGGTGACGCCCGGCTGGAAGAGGCTGCGGCGGATGTCGCCGTGCACGCCCGGCCCGTCGTCGCGGACCCGCACCACGGCCCGGCCGCCCTGGGTGCCCACCTCGATGCCGATGGCACCCTGGCGTCCCTGGAGCGCGTCGATGGCGTTCTTCACCAGCGCCTCGAGGGCCCACTCGAGCAGCACGGGATCACCGAGGACCACGGGGCCGGTCCCGCCAGCGTGCACGTGCAGCGCAATGGGATTGGCATGCCGCGGCAGCCGGGGCCGGAGGTAGCCCGCCACCCGATCGGCGAGAGCGCCGAGGGACACCGGCTCCCGCTTGGCCTCGTTGCCGATCCGCTCGAAGCGCTGGGCGACGCGGTCGAGGCGCTCCGCGTCTGCCGTGAGGTGCTCGGCCAGGTCAGGTGGCGGCGTGGGCCGGGACCGGACCTGCTCGATCCAGCCCTCGAGGCTGGTGAGCGGGGTGCCCATCTGGTGCGCGGCCTCCCGCGCCATCGCCACCCAGAGCCTGTCGCGCTGGGCCGTCATCGCGTTGCGGTAGGCGTAGGCCGCCACCAGCACCATGCAGACGAGGATTGCGGCCTGGAGAAGGCCCAACATCAGCAACTGATCGCGGAACGGCACCGACCCGTAGTGCACCGCGCTCCCGAGCTGGTTGCGGATCGGCGCGTTCTGGCGGTCGAGGCGGCGGGCGTACTCGAGCACGCGCGGATCGTCGAGCTCCGCCTGGAACGGCAGGTTGAGCGCCGCGGCCACGTTTCCCGTCCCATCGGTGAGCACGATCGGGATGCCCGTCCTGCCCACCTCCTCGGCGAGATCGAGCAGCGCCTCGAGCTCCGCGCCCTCCTCCGGGGTGTTGAGGCCGGTGAAGACGCGGGAGTAGAGGCGGCTCAGCGCGACGGCATCGTCGCGCAGGTGGCCCGCCACGACCAGGCTGGTGCCCACGCTCAAGCCGCCGAGGAGGGCGACGAGGAGGATCGCCAGCCACGGGGCGAAGCGGCGGACACCGCGGTCAGGCACGCGGGACGAGCCGGTCCACGCCGAGGTACCGCGCCAGGGCCTCCGGAACGCGGACCGAGCCGTCGGGGGCCTGGTTGTTCTCCAGGAGGGCGATGATGGTGCGCGGGAACGCGACGCCGGACGCGTTGAGGGTGTGCACCAGCTCCGGCTTGGCGCCCGGCGCCGGACGGTACCGGATGTTGGCGCGCCGGGCCTGGTAATCGCTGAACGTGCTGGCGCTCGAGGCCTCGAGCCAGGTGCCGACGCCGGCGGCCCAGACCTCGAGGTCGTAGGTCTTCGCACTCGCTGCCCCGGTGTCGCCCGCGGCCAGCTCCACCACCCGGTAGGGCAGCTCGAGGAGCCGCAGCACCGCCTCCGCGTGCGAAGTCAGGAGCTCATGCTCCGCCGGCGAATCCTCGGGACGGCAGATGCGGACCAGCTCGACCTTGTCGAACTGATGCACGCGGATGAGGCCGCGGGTGTCCTTGCCGTGCGCGCCCGCCTCGCGGCGGAAGCAGGGCGTGAAGGCGACGTAGGCCTTCGGCAGCTCGCTCGCGTCGAGGATCTCGTCCCGGTGCATGTTGGTGACCGGCACTTCCGCGGTGGGGATGAGGAAGAGTCCGTCGTCGGGAATCCGGTAGAGCTCCTCCTCGAACTTGGGGAGTTGGCCAGTACCGGTCATCGTCGCCCGGTTCACGAGCAGCGGCGGCACGACTTCCTGGTAGCCGTGCTCCCGGCCATGGAGATCGAGCATCAGGTTCGCCAGCGCACGCACCAGCCTGGCGCCGTTCCCGCTGAAGAGGGGGAAACCCGACCCGGTGATCTTCGCGCCGCGTGCGAGGTCGAAGAGTCCCAGTGCAGGACCCAGGTCCCAGTGCGCGCGCGCCGCGAAGTCGAGGCGGGGCGGCTCGCCCCAGGTCCGGACGACGCGGTTCGCACCGGCGTCGCCATCGGGAACGCCCGGAAGGACCAGGTTTGGAAGGGGAAGCAGCACTTCCTCGAGCGCCAGGTCGACCGCGCGGACCTCGTCGTCGAGGTGCTTCACGCGGTCGCCGGAGGCGCGGAGCTCGGCCATCAACTCCTCGACGGGCTCACCCGCACGCTTCCGCCGCGCGACCTCCTCGGTCCGCGCGTTGCGATGGGCCTTGAGCTGCTCGACCTCGACCAGCAACTCGCGCCGCCGGCGGTCGTGCGCGAGCGCGCGCTCCACCGCCGCAACCACGTCGGGGTCACCCCTCCGGGCGAGCGCGGACCGGACCCCATCCGGGTCGGCACGCAGCCGCCGCACGTCGATCACAGGGTCAGCGACCGGGGACGCCGATGGCGAGGCCGCGGTAGCCGCAGTTCCCGTTCACCAGCACTTCCAGGGTGACCTGGCGGGCGGCCTCGTCGACGTCGAGGACGTGGAGCTTGCCATAGATCGGCAAGCCCCCGACGCTGCTGCAGGTGAGCCGGCTCCGCATGATCAGCACATCGTCGACCGCAAACCGGAGCGAATCGCCCTGGGAGTAGCCGTCGTTGGGGGCGATGTCGATGTCCGCGAAGGGCTCCTCGCTGGGGATGAACCCTGGCGGAAGCTGGTCCTCGTTGATCAAACCCAGGAGGTCGATGGGGACGAACACCGGCACGAGTGCGTCGTCGATATCGAAGATGAAGTCGAACGAGAGCGTCAGGTCGAGGCGGACCGGCCTGCCAGTGATAATATCGAAACCGCTGGGCGTGCTGGGCGGGGTCCCGCGCACCGCATTGAGCGTGAGGGTGTCCACCACGTTGGGCAGCGTGGCATCGGGCAGTTCGTTGGGGTCGTCGCAGGCCACGAGGAGTCCGGCAAGGGCGGCGGCGAGGCAGTTCAGGCGGCGCACGGGCGAAGATTACACGACCGCGCGGAGAGGGGTCAACCCACCGTGTTTTCTTGACTTCGGTGTTCCAGCTTCCTACGTTCCGCCGTCCCTCTCCACCGGATGTTCCCGATGGCCGATTTGCGCGCGCACCTCGACCGGATCGCCGCGCGACCCGACGTTTCGTCCGTTCTCCTGGTGAGCGACGAGGGGCTGCCCATCGCGCATGCCGGGGTGCCGGCCGACTGGGAGGAGCTCGCGGCGCTCGGCGCCACCCTGCTCCACCGGGCGCGGGCGCTCGGGCCTGCCGTCGGTCGTGGAACGCTCCGGCTGCTCGCCGCGGAGTACGCGGGGGGGATCGCGGCCGTCCTGCCCGCCGCCCCGGGGGCGGGCCTGGTGGTACTGGCCGCGCCGGGGACCAACGCCGGAGTCCTGCTCTTCGACCTCGAGCGGCAGGGACAGACCCTCGCCGCCATGCTCTGATCCCGCACACCCCACCGACTCCCCCATCATGCGTTGGGCCCTGATCCTGGCCGGCGGCTCCGGGACCCGCTTCTGGCCCCTGAGCACTCCCGACAACCCGAAGCAGCTGCTTCCGCTGGCCGGCGCGCGCTCCACGGCCGAGCAGGCGGTCGCCCGGCTCGAGGGACTGATCCCGCGGGAGCGGATCCTGCTGGTGACGGGCGCCGCGCTCTCGATTCGCCTGCAAGCCCTCCTCCGGCTGCCCCCCGAGAACGTGCTGGTCGAACCGCGCCCCGCCTCGACGGCGCCCGCGCTGGTGTGGGGCTCGCACGAGGCGCTCCGTCGTGATGCCGAGGCCGAAGTCCTGGCGATGCACGCCGACTGGGCCATCGGCGACGACCAGGCGTTCCGGGAGTCGGCGGTGCTGGCGCTCGAGAGTGCGCAACGGCACGACCGGCTGGTGACAGTCGGGATCGTCCCCACCCGGCCGGACACGGGGTACGGATACATCGTGCCGGGGCCCGCGCTGGACGAGCACGCGCGCAACGTCGCCCGCTTCACGGAGAAGCCCGACGCCGCCCGCGCGCTCGACCTGATGGCCGACGGGGCGCTGTGGAACAGCGGGCTCTTCGCCTGGACTGCCGAACGACTCCTGATGGAGGCGGCCGAGCACGCCCGGGAAATCCAGCCCCACCTGCCCCTCCTGGAGCGCGGCGACATCGCCGGATTCTTCGCGGGCGTGACACCGGTGTCCATCGACGTGGGCGTCCTCGAGCGGAGCAACCGGGTGGCGGTCGTGGCGGGTGACTTTCCCTGGGACGACGTGGGGACGTGGGACGCGCTCAGCCGGGTACGGCCCCACGACCGGGATGGCAATGTGGTGGTCGGGCCCGGGTTCGCGGACGGCGCGGAGGACTGCGTGATCTGGTCCGACGGCGAGCCGGTCGTCGTCGCGGGTGTCCGCGACCTGATCGTGGTCCACGCCAATGGGCGGACCCTGGTGATGCACCGGAGCCGCGCGGCCGACCTGAAGCGGGTGCTGGACGCGCTCCCTCCCGAGGTGAGGAACGAGTCGTGACGAAGCTCTACCTCCTCGAGCCGGATGGGGCGGGGCACGCGTGGGCCCCCTTCCTCGGGTGCCGGCCGCTCGCGGAGCTCCGGGCGGGGGTGTGGCGCATCCGCGAACGCTGGGAGGGCGTGACCGGACTCGAGACTGCAGCGATCCTGGGCCGACACGCTGCGGACTTCAGCGAGGACGATGCGCCCGTGGTCCAGCCCCCCGACGGCATCGATGGCCCGGCGGTGGTGGTCCGCTCCGACTTCGCGCCCAGTGGCGACCCCGTGGGGGTGCCCGATGCGAGCGCCACGCTGACGCATGAGGGGCGGGTCGTGGGCTGGGCGATCCCCGAAGGATCACGATGGGACGGGGCTGACGACGCCGGCGACGGGGTCGAAGTGGCTGGCGTGCCGCTCGACGGCTCGTGGGACCTGCTCACTGCGCTCGAGCTGCTGCTCCCGGCGGACTGCCACGGCATCCTGCAGGAGGCGGGATCGCTCGAGATTCCGGCCGGATCCATCGTGATCGGCGACCCGGGGGACATCTTCATCCTGAGCCCTGGCATCGAGCCGGGGGTCGTGTTCGACACGCGGGGCGGCGCCATCATCGTGGAGGAGGGCGCGGAGATCCGGTCCGGCGCGCGGCTCGAGGGACCGCTCTACGTCGGCGCCGGGACGAGGATCCTGGGCGGGGCAGTGCGCGGCTCGGTGTTCGGACCCGAGTGCCGCATCCACGGCGAGGTGGCAGCGTCGGTCTTCCTCGGCTACGCCAACAAGAGCCACGACGGTTTCGTCGGCCACAGCGTGGTGGGCCGATGGGCCAACCTCGGCGCCGGTACGATCACGTCGAACCTCAAGAACACCTACGGCGACGTACGGGTGGAAATCGACGGGCAGCGATTCGAGACCGGGCGGCAGTTCCTGGGCAGCATCGTGGGTGACCACGCGAAGACGGCCATCGGGACCCTGCTCCCCACCGGCACGGTCATCGGCGCCGGCGCGAACATGTTCGGCCCGGGCGCGGTGCCCAAGTGGATTCCGCCGTTCGCCTGGGGCACGGATGGCGCCGAAGTCCTGGGAGAGGAAGGCTTCCTGCGCACCGCCCATCGCGTGCTGCCGCGCCGTCAGGTCGCCCTCACTCCGGCCGTCGAGGCCTCACTGCGAGCCACCTGGGCCAGGCTCGCGCGGCGATGATGCGGGTAGCGGTGCTCGGCAGCGGCTCACGCGGCAACGCACTCGCAGTCGAGGCCGAGGGTGCCGTGCTGCTGGTGGACGCAGGATTCAGCGCCCGCGAGCTGGAACGGCGCGCCGAGCGCGCCGGGCTCGGGCTTGACCGGCTGGTGGGAGTGGCGCTCACCCATGAGCACGGCGACCACGCCTGCGGCGCCTCCAGGCTGGCCCGGCAAACCGGAGTGCCGCTGGTGTGCTCGGCGGGAACCTTTGGTGCGCTCTCGCGGCGTGCGCCCGGGACCGGGCACCGGCGCGTGGGTCTCGGAATCACCGCCGAGATCGGGCCGTTCCGGGTGGAGGGCTGTCCCACCAGCCACGACGCCGCGGAGCCGCTGGCCCTGGCGGTACGGGTTGGCGACGACGGTCCTGGAGTCGGTCTGGCCTACGACCTGGGCCGGCCGTCGGCGGCGCTGCGCTGGTTCCTGAGGGGCCTCGCCGCCCTGGTGCTCGAGGCAAACCACGACGAGGTGATGCTCCGGACGTCGGAGTATCCGGCGTCGGTCCGGGAACGGATCTCGGGATCGGGCGGGCACCTGTCCAACCGCGCGTGCGCGGAGCTGCTGGCCGAGCTGGTGCACCCGGGGCTGGCGCTCGTGGTGCTGGCGCACCTGAGCGAGCGGTGCAACTCGGAAGCTGCGGCGAGGGGTGAGATCGCCCCGGCGCTCGAGACGGCGGGATTCTGTGGCGAGCTGCACGTGGCGCGGCAGGGCGAGGTGGTGGGGCCGTTCAGCCTCGTCGCTCGGCTCAGCCCTCCGGTGGAGCTACCGGTATCGGCACCCCCGCCGCCCGCAGCGTAGCGGGGCCGGCCCGCTTCAGCGTAATCGCCTCCTGCAGGTCGCCGCCGGACAGTCGCAGTTCCTTCGCCGACACCTTCACATCGTAGACTTCCCACTCGTCGCCGATGGCGATGGCGATCCGGTTCTTCGGCTTGAGCCGCCAGCGCACCGTTTCCTCGCCCCAGCTCGCGCTCGAGTCGGCGCGGATGATGACCTCGCGTGGGCCGCCCTTGGTCTCGACACCGGAGGCGACGCGCCAGGTGCCGACGAGCGAGGGCTCCTGGGCCGACACGGGAGCGGCGAGGAGCATCAGGCACAACACGGACAGCCACTTCACGGCACGCTTCCGGTTCCGGATTCCGGGGCAAATCTAGCAGAAGTCGAAC
>JBOHSQ010000202.1:0-3746 GCA_050733295.1 Gemmatimonadales bacterium | reverse complement strand
AAGAAGTACAAGAAGTGCCACGGAGCGAATCGGTGACATGGTCGAGGGTCGAGGGTCCAAGTGGACCTTCGACTCTCGACGTTCAGCCCTACTGAACCCCCACCTCCTCCAGGTTCGCCCGCTCCGCCTTCTCCGCCACGGCGTGCCCGAGCGCCAGGCCTACCTCCATGTCGAAGCGGTAGTGAATCCCGGCGTAGAGCCGGGAGAGGCTCGCTTCCTCCGCCACCGCCGCGAGCCGGTCGCGTTCGCTGGGGAACTCTGCGCTCAGCACGCCCATCATCGCGCCGGAGGCACAGGAGTGCCCCGCGGGATAGGATGGATGGGGCGGGGTCGGGAAGGCCGTGACGATGGCCGGATCCGCCTGCGGCGGCCGGATGAACCAGTAGTGGTACTTGGCGTCCCAGCAGCCGATCAGCGCGTCGAACGCCGCCCCGCTCATGACGAACATGATCCGCGCCGCCTCGACGTCACTCCGGTGATGCGATACGATCAGGTCGCGGGCGATCCCCATCGCCGCCGCCGCCGAGCGTGGGGACTGGTTGGCGTTCCAGTAGAGGGCGATCGCAAGCTGCTCCGCCGTTCGATTGTCGGAGACCTGCCGCACCTCGGCAATGGCAGCGTTGAATTCGGGCGAGCCGAATGTGGGGGGCGGGCCGGGGCCGAACTCGTCGCCTGATTCGAGGAAGACCGGACGCGCGCCCAGGAACGCGTACGCGATGGGCCCGCCGTTCCAGATCCAGTAACCCGGCCCGAGAGGCGGCGCGCCGGGATTTGTCAGGCCGATGTGGTCGCCCGCAGCATAGGCGAGAACCCGCGCCGCAGCGGCGCGCCCGAGGGCCTCGCCGGCCGCGAAGTTCTCGTGCTTGGCACCCGGCCAGGAGGCCGCGGCCTGCTGGCCGTCGAGCACCGCCTCGATTCCATGTCAGTAGCACGGTCGCTTCGCGCGGGATTGCTCGATTCCGGATCGAACCTTCCAGCGAGTCATCAAGCGGTCGTCAAGCGCGTTGAGCTCGTTGAGCTCGTTGAGCTCGTTGAGCCGCTCGGCGCGATCCGGTGCCGTCCCGCGGCGCCAGGTGCCTTCGGTCATCCCCGCGAACCGCAGATTCGGGGATGGCCGCCCCGGCCCACTTCGTCGTTCCCGATCTCCCCCGCGAGCGACTCTGGTCTCACGGGCCCGCCGCTCTCTCGGCGGTCGAGTTGGTGGCGATCCTGATCGGAACCGGGGATGCGCGGCGGAGCGCCGCATCGTTGGCCGCCGAGCTGCTCGAAGCCGCTGACGGCTCGCTGCGCCGAATGGCCGCACGGCCCCCGGCCGAGCTCCTGCGGGTGAGGGGGTTGGGGCCCGCCAAGGCGGCCCGGCTGGTGGCCGCCTTCGAGCTGGGCGCGCGCTTCGCGGAGGAGGCCCGTCCCGCGGGCTTCCGCATCCGGGAGCCGTCCGATGTGATGCGCCTGGTGGGGACGCGCCTGCGCGACCTGAGCGTGGAGGAATTCCACATCCTGGCCATGGACAGCCAGGGGGCGGTGCTGAGGGACGTCCTGGTGACCCGCGGGCTGCTCAACAGCTCGCTGGTCCATCCGCGGGAGGTTTACCGCGCGGCCATCGCGGAGGCTGCCGCCGGGATCATCGCGGTGCACAACCACCCCAGCGGCGATCCCACCCCCTCCGCCGAGGATCGCACCGTTACCCGCCAGCTGGCCGAGGCCGGGAAGCTCCTCGACCTGCCGCTCTACGACCACGTGATTGTGGCGGGCGACTCCTTCACCAGCTTTGTCGCGGAAGGCCTGCTATAGCCCCCGCCGGTCCTGCCCGACCCGCCCGTCTGCCCGCCTTGCTTGACGCCAGCCCCGCCGTCCCCCATCCTGCACTGGGACAGGAGGATGCTCCCAACCCGGCCCCCGCGGATGTCCCGCGGGGACCGGGGGAGTTGGTTTTACACCATGACCGAAACCACCCTCGACATCCCCCTCGAACTCCGCACGGTGCTCGACCGGCTCGCCGATCGGCTCGACGCCGAGCTGGTCGAGCGCGCCTTCCGCTTCAGCGCCCAGGCGCATCGCGGGCAGAAGCGGATGTCGGGCGAGGAGTTCATCTCCCACAGCACTGCGGTGGCCGTCATCCTGGCCAACCTCCTGCCCGACTCCACCTCCATCGCGGCGGCGCTGCTCCATGACGTCGTGGAGGACTCCGACGTCGGCACCGACGACGTCGCCCGCGAGTTTGGCACCGAGGTGGCGGCGCTGGTCGACGGCCTCACCAAGATTTCCCACCTGACCTTCCGCTCCTCCGCCGAGGAGCAGGTCGAGAACTACCGCAAGCTGCTGATCTCGATCGCCCGCGACGCGCGGGTCATCATCATCAAGCTGGCCGACCGCCTGCACAACATGCGCACGCTCGAGCACCTGAGCCCCGAGCGCCGCAGCCGGATCGCCACCGAGACCCGCGAGATCTACGCCCCGCTCGCCCACCGCTTCGGCATGGCCGAGGTGAAGGCCGAGCTCGAGGACCTGGCCTTCCGGTTCCTCGAGCCCGACGACTACGCCGCGCTCTCCCGCCAGATCGCCGACAAGCAGGCGGTGCGCGAGCGTACCATCCTCCGGCTCAAGGCCCCGCTGGAGCAGGAACTGCGTCGCGCCGGCATCGCCTGGTTCGAGGTCACCGGCCGGCCCAAGCATCTCTGGTCCATCTACCAGAAGATGCGCCGGCGCGACAAGCCGTTCGACGAGATCTACGACCTGATGGCCATCCGCGTCATCGTCGGGTCGGTGCCCGAGTGCTACCACGTCCTCGGCGTCATCCACCACCAGTGGACCCCCCTGCAGGAGCGGATCAAGGACTACATCGCGAGCCCGAAGTCGAACGGGTACCAGTCGCTCCATACCACCATCTTCGGCCCCGGCGGCACCCTCTTCGAGGTGCAGATCCGGACCCAGGAAATGCACCGCACCGCCGAGTACGGCATCGCGGCGCACTGGGTCTACAAGTCGGACGGGAAGCGCGACGAGCTCGACAGCCACCTGCACTGGTTCCGCCAGCTCATCGAGCTGCAGCAGGACACCCACACCCCCGAGGAGTTCCTCGAGTTCCTCAAGGTCGACCTCTACCAGGACGAGATCTTCGTCTTCACGCCACAGGGCGACGTCAAGCAGCTGCCCAAGGGGGCGACGCCGATCGACTTCGCCTTCCACGTGCACACCGAGGTCGGGCTCCACTGTCAGGGGTCGCGGATCAACGGGCGCATCGCCCCGCTGCACCGCGAGCTCAAGAACGGCGACACCGTCGAGATCCTCACCGGCTCGGCGGCGCGGCCGAGCCGCGACTGGCTCAACCACGTCCACACGGCGAGGGCGCGGCACAAGATCAACCAGTGGATCCGGCAGGAGGAGGAGGAACGGAGCCTGGCGCTCGGCCGGGAGATCCTCTCCCGCGAGCTGCGCCGGCGCCGCCTCGAGGACCCCGAGCCCGAGGCCTGGGACCGCGCGGCCAGGACCCTGGGCCTGGGCTCCGAGAAGGGCCTGGTGGCGGCCATCGGCCGGGGCGACGTCGCCATCGGTCCGGTGATCCGCGCCCTCTACCCCGAGACCCCGGGCGACGAGCTCGCCGCACCCAAGCCCACCGTCTTCGGCCGGATGATCGACCGGATCCGGCTGGGGCGGGGCATCAAGATCCAGGGCGTGGACGGACTGCTGGTGCGCTACGCGCAGTGCTGCCAGCCGGTGCCGGGCGACGCCGTCGTGGGCTACGTGAC
>JBOHSQ010000201.1:0-9231 GCA_050733295.1 Gemmatimonadales bacterium | reverse complement strand
CGTGGCCGAGCGCCGCGGCGGTCGTCTGCGGCGCCGCCGGCGGCTGGGTCGCCGACTGGCCGCTCGTACTGCAATCGTGCGTCGGCGTCTTCGACTCGAGGAGACACATGGCCGCGCCGGCGAGGGGCTCGAGACGGAGGAGCAGCAGGAGGAGCGCGAGGGCGACCCGCATGCCCCAAGCTAGCCCGACAGCGCCTGCGGTGGAAGCGGCGGCGGTCACCTGCGTCGCGGCGCGAGCCTCCGCCCGGGACTGGGCGGTCGAACCCGGTGCTGCCGTGGCCCTTACACCACGGCCGACGGGTGACGATATTGCTGGCCATGCGTCAACGGGCCGGGCTGCAGCTGCGCAGGATCCTCGCCGTTGCCACCGCGCTCGCTCTCCTTGGCTCGGTGGCGGAGACCCCGCTGCCCGAGATCCACGACGGCGTCGTCGAGGCCATGTCGACCCAGAACCTCGGCACGCCGACGCCCGACCAGCCGACACGAGCGCCGAACCACAGCCCCGATTCGCCCCACGTCTGCCACTGCCTTCACGCGCACCTGGCGGCCCCGTCCCCCGGCCATCTGGTGGCCCAACCGAGCGCATCGCACCCTGCGGTGCCCGCCTTCCACCGTCGGTCGCCGCCAGCCAGCCCGGCAGCCTACCACTTCCGCCCTCCCATCGCCTGATCTCCACGTGAGCTGACGCCGCATTCTTCCCGCGGCGTACGAAAAACCTCATCGGAGATCGTCATGACCGTACGCCACCTGTTGGCGTGCGTCCCGTTGCTCCTGGGGATCCTCCCCGGGGCGCTGGACGCGCAGGCGCGCCGCCTCAGCCTGGAACAGGCGCTGAGCGAAACAAGGGCACAGAGTCTCGAGCTTCGTCTCGCCGAGGCGAACCTTGCGGCCGCTCGCGCGGATCTCAAGGTCGCACGCCTCCTCCCGCACAATCCGGAGGCCGGATTCAGCATTGGCCCCTCTTCCAATTCCGACACGACCCTGACGAGCTATCAGGTCGGGGTGAGCCAAACTCTGGAGTTGGGCGGGAAACGGGGCTACCGGACGGCGGCAGCCGAACGACGAGTCGAGGCAGCCGAGGCCCGCCTGGCGCGCACCCGGGAGGTGGTGCTTGGACGGGTTCGCCGGGCGTTCGGATTGGCGCTCGTCGCGCGGACGCGGGTTGCGACAGCCCTCGAGGGCGACTCGGTCGCCACGCTGCTCCGGGGCGCCGCTGAGGAGCGGCTGCGGCTGGGCGCGGGGACCCAGCTCGAGGCCAATGTCGCTTCCGCCGCCGCAGCCCGAGAGCGCCGCGCCCGGCTTCAGTCAGAGCGGGAGCTGACCTCGGCGCTGATCAACCTTGCATCGTCCATCGGCCTTCCCCCCTCGGAACCCATCCGTCCCGAAGGTGCGATCCCGCAGGCGATCGCGCCGGCCCGCTCGGAGGATGAACTGGCCCGACTCGCGCTCGAGCGTCGCCCCGACCTGGCCGCCTTCCGGGCGGAGGTCGCCGCGGCGGAGTCCGAGGAGCGACTCGCCCGGTCTCTCGCGTGGCCCGATCCAACCCTCGGCATATCCGGCGGCCAGGAGGAAGACTTTCGGGTGCTCGAGTTCGGGATCGCCCTCCCCCTTCCCTTGTGGAACCGGGGACAGGGAGCCCGAGCCCAGGCGGGAGCAGCCCTGGACCGCGCCCGCCTCGCCGAAGCGGTGGCGCGACGGGAGGCGGAGCGGGAAGTCCGGGAGGGCTATCGTGCCCTGACCCAGGCGATTGCGGCGGAGCAGGCCTTCGATCGAGGCGCGGTGGAGCGACTCCGCGAGAACCTCGCCCTGGCCGAGGAGTCCTTCAGGGCCGGGAAGATCGGACTCCTCGTCTACAACGGTGTGCGGCGAGACCTGGTGGAAGCACGCCTGGACTATCTCGACGCCCTCGCGGAAGTGATCGAGCGGAGCGCCGCGCTGGCGCTGGCCGCAGGTGGTGACATCGAGAGCAACCAATGAGGCGTTTCATGTTCCTGAAGGCTCTTCGACCCGTCCTGTGCGGAATACCGGTCCTCACACTCGCGGCCTGCGGGAATCCGGAGAGGCGGAGTGGGGAGGAGGACCCGGGCGCTCTCCTGGCAGAAGGCATCGTGACGCTGACTCCGGAGCAAGCGAGCTCGGCTCGGCTCAGCTATGCGGTCGTGGCCCGAAGCGCCGCCGCAGGTGGCCTGACCGCCACGGCGGAGATCGCAGCGGCGCCGGGGCGACTGGCGCGCGTGGGGTCCCGGGTGGCGGGCCGAGTGAGCCGGGTTCTCGCTGCGGAAGGAGATCGAGTTCCGGCGGGTGCGGCACTTGCCCTGGTGGACGCGCCCGAACTGGCGGAGGCTACGGCGCACTACCTCGCCGCCAACACCGAGGCTCAGGTGGCTCGGGAAACCGCCAACCGAGAGCGTGACCTCTTCGAGCGCCGAATCAGCAGCGAACGGGAGTGGCGACAAGCCGAGGTTGAAGCGGTGCGGGCCGAGGCCTCGAAGGAGGCGGCAGAAGGCCGGCTCCATGGGCTGGGCCTGTCGGATCCGGACCTCGCCTCCCTCCAGGTCGTTGGCCACTACAAGTCGGAGGTGGCCATCCGGACACCGATCGCCGGCATTGTGGCCAGTCGAACGGTGGATGTCGGCCAGGTGGTGCAGCCCGGGGAAGCACTCTACGAGGTCGTGGACCTGCGGGAGGTCAGGCTGGTGGTGGACATCTACGACGAGGCGCTGTCCTCGGTCAGGGCAGGTCAACCCGTGGAGGTCCGAACCACTTCGACGGGCGACCGGGTGTTCAAGGGACACGTGGCGAGCGTGGGGGCGGTCGTGGAGCGGGAATCCCGAACCGTCGAGCTCCAGGTCCGCCTGCCGAACCCGGACGGGCTGCTGCGACCCGGCATGTTCGCTACGGCACGACTGGCGGGCGTGGCCGCGCGTGGGGACAGCGGGGTGACCGTGATCCCCGAGGCCGCGGTGCAGCGGGATGACGAGGCCAGCATCGTCTTCGTGCCGGCAGGACCGGGCCGATTCGTCCGGCGGGTGGTGACCCTGGGCGCTCCATCCGACAGCGGATGGGTGACGGTGACCGCAGGCGTCGCGGTGGGAGACAGTGTGGTGACCACGGGTGGGTTCGTGCTCAAGTCCGAGCTGCGCCGCGGTGAGCTCGGCGAAGGCGAGGAGTAGGGGCCATGGTTGAACGACTACTCGAGTGGTCCCTCCGGAACCGGTTCCTGGTGCTGACCCTCGCCGTCCTCCTCATCGGCGGCGGTACCTGGGCGATGCGGGGCCTGCCGATCGATGCGGTGCCCGACGTCACCAACGTGCAAGTGCAGATCCTGACGACGGCGCCGGCCCTGGGTCCCGAGGAGGTCGAGCGATTCATCACGACTCCGGTGGAGCTCGCCATGAGTGGCCTGCCCGGACTCACCGAGCTGCGCTCGATCTCGCAGTTCGGCCTGTCCGCCGTCACGGTGGTGTTCGAGGACGGAACCGACATCTACTTCGCGCGGCAGCTGGTGAACGAGCGACTCCAAGGCGCCCGTGAAGCCATCCCGCCCGGATACGGCACACCCGAGATGGGGCCGATCAGTACCGGGCTGGGGGAGATCTACCAGTTCGTGGTCCGGGGAGATGGCAAGTCGCCGATGGAGCTCCGGACCATTCTCGAATGGGACATTGCGCCGCGGCTCCGCCAGGTGCCGGGCGTCATCGAGGTGAACGCGTTCGGCGGCGAGCTTCGGACCTACGAGGTCGCGCTCCGACCGGAGCGGCTGGGCGCCTACGGCGTCTCACTGGGTCAGCTGTTCGAGGCGCTGGAGCGGAACAACGCCAACGCCGGCGGCGCCTACATCGAGAAGAACGCCGAGCAGTACCTGATCCGCGGCGAGGGATTGGTCGAGACGCTGCAGGACATTGGCGATATCGTGGTCACGACTGATGCGCAGGACGGCACCCCGGTGTACGTCCGCCAGCTGGCCGACGTGCACTTCGCGCCCATGGTGCGTCAGGGAGCGGTCACGCAGGACGGACGCGGCGAAGTCGTCTCGGGGATCGTGCTCATGCTGCTGGGGGCCAATTCCCGGGAGGTGGTCGGCCAGGTCAAGATCGCGGTGGCGGGCATGACGCCGGCGCTGGCGAAGCTCGGCGTGCAGATCGAGCCGTTCTACGACCGCACCGAGCTGGTGCGAAAGACAGTCACCACGGTCGCCAAGAACCTGGCGGAAGGCGCACTGCTTGTCATCGTCGTCCTGTTCCTGATGCTCCGAAACCTCCGCGCGGGTCTCATCACGGCGAGTGTGATTCCGCTCTCGATGTTCGCCGCCTTCCTCGGCATGCGGGCCGCCGGGGTATCCGGCAACCTCATGTCCCTCGGCGCCATCGACTTCGGCCTCATCGTGGATGGAGCGGTGATCGTGGTGGAGAACGTGGTGCGGATGATCGCCGAGCGGTCCCATCGGCTGGGGCGGTCCCTCGATCCAGGTGAACGGTCGGCCGCAGTCCTGGAAGCCTGCCGCGAGGTGCTGGGGTCCACCGTGTTCGGCGTCACGATCATCTCGATCGTGTATCTCCCGATCCTGACGCTCACCGGGATCGAGGGGAAGATGTTCGGCCCCATGGCGCTGACGGTGCTGTTCGCCTTGATCGGGTCGCTGGTGCTGGCCGTGACGCTGATTCCGGTGCTGGCGTCGTTGTTCCTCCCGGGACGCCTCGAGGAGCGGGAGGTTCGATTTCTCGGATGGGTGCGGAAGCACTACGAGCCGGCGCTCCAGCGCGCCCTCCGGCGGCCACGCCTGGCTCTGGGAGCCGGCATGGGCCTGTTTGCCGCCGCCCTCCTGGCCGCCCCGTTCCTCGGGGCCGAGTTCGTGCCCCGGCTGGATGAAGGCGCGCTCGCCTTGCAGGCCTGGCGGCTGCCGAGCGTGGCGCTGGAGGAATCCATCCGGCAGACGGGTGAGATCGAGGGGGTGCTGCGCCAGTTCCCGGAAGTCACCAGTGTCGTGTCGAAGACCGGCCGGGCGGAGATCGCCACCGACCCGATGGGCGTCGAGATCTCGGACATCCTCGTCATGCTTCGGCCCCGTGGCGAATGGCAAACGGCCAGGGACAGGGAAGGTCTGATCGCGGCGATGGATTCCGCCCTGCGGTCCCGGGTTCCCGGGACGCTGTTCAGCTACTCCCAGCCCATCGAACTCCGGGTGAGCGAGCTGATTTCCGGCGTGCGGTCCGATGTCGCCTTCAAGATCTACGGCGACGATCTGGCGACCCTGGAACGGACCGCGGCCGCGGCCGTCCGGGTCCTGTCCCGCGTGCCGGGGGCCGCCGACGTCAAAGCCGAGCAGACCGGGGGTCTGCCAGTGCTGCGGGTGCGCCTTGACCGGCGTGCCATGGCCCGGTACGGACTCAATGCCGTGGACGCCCTGGATGCGGTGACGACCCTTGGCGGGCGGGAAGCCGGTGTGGTGCTCGAAGGGCAACGACGCTTTGCGATCCAGGTACGTTATGCCGAGGATGCGCGTCGCGATCCGGCACAGATCGGAGCCCTCCGCATCCGAACCCCGGCCGGCCAGCTCATTCCGCTCTCGCAGGTGGCGGACATCCGGGTGGAGGATGGACCATCGCAGATCAGTCACGAGGCCGGCCGCCGCCGCATCACCGTTGAACTCAACGTCCGGGGCCGCGACCTCGCGGGCTTTGTCGCCGACGCCCAGGCGGCCATCGCCTCGGCCGACATCGTGCCGGCCGGCTACTTCGTGGAGTGGGGCGGGCAGTTCAAGAACCTCCAGGACGCCACGGCCCGCCTGCTGGTGGTGGTGCCGCTCGCGCTCGCCCTCATCTTCGTGCTGCTGTATGTGAGCCAGGGCTCGGCCACGCTCGCCGGGATCATCTTCCTCAACGTCCCCTTCGGGATCAGCGGGGGAGTCTTTGCGCTCGCCCTGCGGGGGCTCCCGTTCTCCATCTCGGCCGGCGTCGGCTTCATCGCCTTGTTCGGCGTGGCTGTCCTGACGGGGCTGGTGCTCCTGGGGTACGCCGAGCAGCGCCGCCGGGAGGGCGCCGACCTGCTGACCGCGGCGATCGACGCCGCGCGGGTCCGCCTTCGGCCCGTGCTCATGGCGGGTCTGGTCGCCGCCCTGGGATACGTACCGATGGCCATCGCGACCGGCTCCGGGGCCGAGGTGCAGCGGCCGCTGGCGACGGTGGTGATCGGTGGGCTGGTCACGTCCACCGTGCTTACCCTGCTCGTGCTACCCTCAGTCTACGTCTGGATACAGGGCCGCACCTCCCGCAACCGCGAGCTCACGCAGGAGGTGTCATGAAGCTCCTGGGCCAGCGGTACGAGCCGATGACGATGCTCCTGTTCCCGACGCCTGACGACGCAATGGCCGAATGGACGGAAGTCGTGCGTCGAACAGCTCTGACCGGCCACCATGGCGACGGGGTCATCATGGTCGTCCCGCTCGAACTCCTCCTGCGGATCGGCAGCCCTCCCGCCCCGAGTACCCCGTGACCTCGCCCACCGCCGGCCCGGACTCGGCAGAACGCGCCGGACCTGCCGGTCGGGCTTCTCCGTGGCGTACCCGGTTCGCTCGACGCACCTACCTGTCCGGGGCATTCTGGCTCGCTGGTCTCCTGCTCAGCTGGGCGACCAATGCCCCGGATCGGGTCGGTTGGCTGGCACTCCGTGTCGATGCGGCAGGCCTCGCGTACACGGCGGCGGCCCTCGTCGGCGGAGCGAACTTCTTCGGGGCCGGCCTTCGCGCCGCGCGGTCGTATCGCCTTGACATGAACTTCCTCATGTCGGCCGCGCTCCTCGCCGCGCTCCTCATCGGCGAGGCTTTCGAGGCCGCGACACTCGCAGCCCTCTTCTCCCTCGCGGAGCTCCTGGAGCGGTTCGCCGTTGATCGCGGGCGCCGCTCGCTGGCCCGGCTCCTCGAGCTGGCGCCGGAGAAGGCGGACCGGCTCCGACCGGATGGCACAATCGAAACGGTCCCCGTAGAGCTCCTCCTGGTGGGCGACCGGGTCCGGATCCGGCCCGGCGATCGAGTGCCGGTGGACGGGCGTGTCTTCGCCGGAATGTCAGCGGTGAACGAGGCGACCATCACCGGTGAATCGCTGCCACGTCCCAAACGGGCCGGTGATGCCGTGTTCGCCGGCACCATGAATGGCGAAGGCGCAATCGACGTCGAGGCCACCGCCGACGCAGCGCACAGTACCCTGGCCCGCATCGTCCAGCTGATTCAGCAGGCCGAGGGGCGCCGCGCGCCGGTCGAGGAGTTCGTCAAGCGGTTCGCCCGGGTCTACACCCCGGTCGTCACGGGCTTCGCCGTGATCGTCATGGTGGGCCCACCGCTGCTCCTGGGGGCGCCCACCCTCGAGTGGTTCGTCCGGGGGATCACCCTCCTCGTGATCGCATGTCCCTGCGCGCTGGTCATCGCCACGCCCGTCACGGTCGTGAGCGCGCTGACCAGCGCGGCCCGCAACGGCGTGCTGATCAAGGGAGGGGAGCACCTGGAATCCCTGGGCGGGATGCGGGCGCTGGCCATCGACAAGACCGGCACACTGACGACGGGGAGTCTGGTGATGACCGACCTCGAGGTCGAGGCCGGTGATCCGGTGCGCCTGTTCCGACAGGTGGTCAGTCTGGAGGCCCTCTCGGAGCATCCGGTGGCCGAGGCCATCATGCGATATGCCGCCGAGCGGGGAGTGCGCCCGGACGGACAGGTCTCAGAGTTCTCCTCCGTGCCCGGGCAGGGTGTCCGGGGCACTGTCGAGGGCACGACGCTGCTGGTAGGCACCGAAGAGTTTGTCGGAGCGGCGTTCGCTGCACCCCGGAACGCCGAACCTGACCTGGTCCGGATCTACGTGACGGCGGCGGGTGACGGAATGGGCACGATCACCCTGCGGGACGAAGTCAGGCCGGAGGCACCGCGGGTCGTGAAGCAGCTCCACGCCATGGGGATCCGACCGATCGTGATGCTCACCGGCGATTCGGCGGCGCCGGCACAAGCTGTGGGTCGCGCGGTGGGGGCCGATGCGGTGCGGTGGCGGCTCCTCCCGCAGGAGAAGGTGGAGGCCGTGCGGGAGCTGCGGGGCCGATACGGTACGGTCGGGATGCTCGGGGATGGAGTGAACGATGCCCCGGCGCTGGCCACGGCCGCGGTCGGCATGGCCATGGGTGGGGCCGGCTCGCCGGCGACGATCGAAACGGCGGACGTGGCGCTCATGGCCGACGACCTGAACCAGCTCCCCTACGCCGTGCGCCTCGCGCACCGCGCTCGACGGATCATCCGGTTCAGCATCGCCCTTGCGCTCGGTGCCAAGCTGCTCCTCGGGATCGGGGCGGTGTTCGGCGTGGTAAGTCTGGCGGCAGCCGTGCTCGTCGGCGACATGGGAGGCTCTCTCGCAGTGACCATCAACGCGCTGCGGCTGGCTCGGATGCGCGCGGACGGGTGAGGACAGGGCGGCTGGGCGGTTCCACGTCGGCGGCGTCTCCGAGCCGCATCGCTCGCCAAGGCCCGCACGAAGATGCATCCAGCTACGCCGCGAAGCCCGCGAGCGCGAACCTGGGCGTCACCCAACTTGAAGCGGGGGCGCCGAGTGTCGTGCTCGACGGCCGCACGTTGGTCACGAAGTCCCGTGCGGGGCAGCCGATGCGGGAGTGGACCCCGATCGAGGGGCGGCGGAACGAGGCGCTCGACGTCACCGTCCTCGCGCTGGCCGCGCTCGCAGGCCTCGGTCACGCGGTCATCGCGTCGCTCGGCGCCCTGGCGGAGCAGGCGAACGCGGCGGGCGAAGGCGCCATGCCGGTGGCGGTGGGCGCCGAGGCGGGTGGGCGCCGCGTTCGCTCGCGCGGGGTCTGGTAGATGCTGCCCAAGGTGCTGCACGACGCGGCCGTGGACGGCATCGCCCGCCGTCTCCGCGGTTCCGACGTCTGCCTGCTCGTCGTCCTCTGGGGGTACCTCGACGTCTACGAGTACCGCGAACTGAAGCAGGCGGCCTTCCTCGCCCGCCTCCGGCTCGCCGCCGGCCGGCGGGTGGACGCCGCGCTGGTCGAGCGGGTGATCTTCGCGATGGTGGCGAACCGGCTCTCGCCCACCCCGCTGTCCAAGCCGGCCGGCCGCGCGTGGGTGGCCGACCGGGTGTTCATCGACGGGCTGGCCGCGGTCAGCGACGACGCCTGCTACCGGGCGATGGACTTCTTCGGCGACGCGCTGCCCGCGCTGCAGCAGGAGGTGTTCTTCGCCGT
>JBOHSQ010000200.1:0-7098 GCA_050733295.1 Gemmatimonadales bacterium | reverse complement strand
GTGACGCCCATCGCCGGGCTGGTGCAGCAGCGCCAGGAGCCGCGGATGACCGTGACGTGGGATGACGCGGACATCGCCGACGTGGTGGCCGGGTTCGCCGAGTTCAGCGGCAAGAGCATCATCCTGGGCAAGGGCATCACCGGCACGGTGGACGCCGAGATCAAGAACCAGCCGTGGCCGCAGGCACTGGCCGCGGTGCTGGCCGCGCAGGGCCTCTCCGCGCAGGAAATGCCGGGCGGGATCATCCGGGTCGACTCGCCGGAGGCGCTGGCCGCGCTCGACTCGCTCGAGCCGCTCACCACCGAGCTGGTCCGCCTCAACTACGCCAAGGCGGGCGAGGTGGCGAAGAGCGCCGAGGGCCTCCTGGGCAAGGGCCGGGGGAGCGTCTTCCCCGACACCGCGTCCAACTCGCTCATCATCACCGCCACCCGCAGCCGGGTGGGCGGCGTGGCCGACTTCGTGAAGCGCCTCGACGTGCGCACCCCGCAGGTGTCGATCCAGGCCAAGATCATCTTCGTGGACCGGACCGACCTGCTGGCGCTCGGGTTCCAGTACGACCTGGGCAGCGACAACCAGTTCTTCAACCAGCTGGTGCAGCGGCCCGACCCGTCGGATCCCGACGGGGCGCCGTTCGATCCGGACGTGAACGTCATCGACCTGGGCGGCAACACCGTCTCGGCCATCGCGAACGCCAACTCGAACATCCCGGGCTCCGCGCTCGACCTGGTCTGGTCCACGGCGCTGGGCGGGTTCACCCTGACCACCTTCCTCACCGCGCTGCAGCGGGTGGAACTGGCGGACATCCAGGCCGAGCCGCTCATCTCGACGCTGGACAACCGGAAGGCCGACATCCTCGTGGGTGAGGAGACGCCGGTCCGTATCGTGGACTACAGCTCGGCCGTGGGCGGCGCCGCGCCGCGCGCGACGGTGCAGTTCAAGGAGACCGGCATCCGGCTGACCGTGACCCCCCGGGTCACCAACAACAACCAGATCCTGATGGAGCTGGAGACCGAGCGCTCGTCGGTGCAGGAACTGGCGGCCGCGGACCTGGGCTTCCGGATCAACACCCAGCGCGCCACCAACCAGCTGCTGGTGAACGACGGCGAGACCGCGGTCATCGGCGGGCTCACCGTGACCACCGTGACGCGGACGCGGAGCGGCGTGCCGCTCCTCAGCGGCTTGCCGATCGTGGGCGGACTCTTCAGCTTCACGAGCAACAACGAGAACCGCCGGGACCTCATCATCCTGGTGACCCCGCGGATCCTCGACGACTCGGCGGACGTGCCGGCGGAGTAACCCTCCGCCCGAGGTGCGGGCCGCCGTTCGGGGCGGCCCCTTGGGAAAGCCCGGCCGCCGTGCCGGGCTTTTCCATTTGGCGGGCAGGCGGGCAGGCGGGCAGGCAGGCAGGCGGGCAGGCAGGCAGGCCGGGCAGGCAGGCAGGCAGGCAGGCCGGGCAGGCAGGCCGGGCAGGACGGGCGCACCGAGGTGAACCAGTGGGTACTCTGCGCTTCAGCACGGCGGGCGAGTCGCACGGGCGCGGCCTGGTGGCCCTGGTCGAGGGGCTGCCGGCCGGCATGCCGGTGCGCGCCGAGGACGTCGACCGCGAGCTGGCGCGCCGGATGCTGGGCTACGGCCGCGGCGCCCGGATGAAGATCGAGCAGGACCGGATCGAGTGGCTGGCCGGGGTCCGGAGCGGCGAGACGCTGGGCTCGCCGGTGGCGATGCTGGTCTGGAACCGGGACTGGGCCAACTGGGAGGACGTGATGGCCGCCGAGGGCGAGCCGGGCGAGGCGCGCCGGCGGCGCGTCGCGCGCCCGCGCCCGGGGCATGCCGACCTCGCCGGGGTCCTCAAGTACGGCCGGACCGACGCCCGTGACGTGCTGGAGCGCGCGAGCGCCCGCGAGACCGCGGCCCGCGTGGCGGCGGGCGCCCTCGCCCGGCGGTTGCTGGAGCTGGTCGGCGTGGAGCTCGGGAGCCACGTCACCTCGCTGGGCGGCATCCAGACACCCGAGGCGACGGAATGGCCCTCCCCGCTCAACGCGGCGTCGGATGAGTCGCCGGTACGGGTGCTGGACCGCGGTCTCGAGGCGGAGATCATGGCCCGCATCGACGCGGCGAAGGCGGCGGGCGACACCCTGGGGGGGGAGGTCGAGGTGGTGGCCCGGGGGCTTCCGGTGGGACTCGGCAGCCACGTGAGTTGGGACCGGAAGCTCGACGGCCGCCTGGCCGGCGCGCTCATGTCCATCCCTGCGGTGAAGGGTGTGGCGGTGGGCCTCGGCTTCGAGGCGGCGCGGCGCCCGGGGTCGTCGGTACACGACCCGATCCTGCCAGGGGAAGCGGCCGGCGACGCGGCCCGAGGCGGGTATCGCCGCGCCTCCAACCGCGCCGGCGGGCTCGAGGCCGGGATGACGACCGGCGAGCCGTTGGTGCTCTGCGTGGCGATGAAGCCGATCGCCACCCTCATGTCGCCGCTCCCCACCGTGCATCTCGACACCGGGGAGGCGGCGCAGGCCCAGAGCGAGCGCTCGGACGTGACGGCGGTGCCCGCGATGGGGGTCATCGCCGAGGCGATGGTTGCGCTGGTGCTGGCGGACGCGTTGCTGGAGAAGTTCGGCGGCGATTCGCTGGGAGAGCTCCGCCGGAACCTGGAGGGCTACCTCGCCGCGCTGACGGAGCGGCGGCGCCGTTCCACCACCCTGGAGGAGGCCGGCTGATGCCGCGCCACGTGGTGCTGGTGGGCCTGGCCGGTGCGGGGAAGAGCACGGCGGGCCAGATCGCGGCGACCCAGTTGAGTGCGCCCTTCGTGGACCCGGACGCGATAATCGTGCGCCGGATGCAGATGCCGGTGGTGCGCATCTTCGCCGAGTTCGGGGAGGCCAGGTTCCGGCAGCTGGAGCACGACGCGGTGGAGGAAGCGCTGGCGGGACCGCCGTCGGTGGTAGTGCCGGGCGGCGGCTGGGCGGCGGATCCGGGACACATTGCCTCGGCGCGGGGCCGGGCGTTCATCATCTACCTGAAGGTGGAGCCGAGCACCGCCGCGGCGCGGATTCCGGCGGACCACGACCGTCCGCTGCTGCTCAGCCAGGACCCGGTGGCGCGGATGCGGGAGCTGCTCGGGAACCGGGAGGCGTTCTACAAGTTGGCCGACAAGGTGATCCCGAACGACAAGCCCACCGCGGAGCAGACGGCGACGGAGATCGTGAAGCTGGCGAGGCAATTCGCCGGCTGGTAACGCCTTTTATTGCAACAACTTGGCTCCGACCGGGTTGCGGGTCCTCCGGCCGGGGCGTTTTCTTGATGCCCCTTCGCTGGATGGCTGGATGGCTGGATGGCTGGGTGAGATGAGCGCAGGTCGCGAACCGCGAACAGCGAACAGAGAATAGAGAATAGCGAATCGATTGATGGACGAATCGACGACCACAGGTCCCAAGCGCCGTGCGCCGGCCCGGAAGGCGGCCAAGGCGACGAAGGGGACCAAGGCGAAGGCCAAGGCGACGAAGCGCGCCGCGGGACCGCTCGAGGACGGGGCGGACGCGGGGGGCTCGGGCGCCGCCCTGGTCATCGTCGAGTCGCCGACCAAGGCGCGGTCGATCGGGCGCTACCTCGGCCGCGGCTACGACGTGCGCGCCACCGTGGGCCACCTCCGGGACCTGCCGACGCGGGAGCTCGGCGTGGACGTGGACCGCGGGTTCGCGCCGACCTACGTCACCATCAAGGGCAAGACCAAGACGCTGGGCGAGATCAAGCGGGCCGCGAAGAAGGCGAAGGCCATCTACCTGGCCACCGACCCGGACCGCGAGGGCGAGGCGATCGCGTGGCACGTCTCCGACCAGCTCGAGACCCGGGTGCCCACCCACCGCGTGCTGTTCCACGAGATCACGGCGGACGCGGTGAAGGAGGCGATGGCCCACCCCGGCGCCATCGACGACAAGAAGGTGGACGCGCAGCAGGCCCGGCGGATCCTCGACCGGCTGGTGGGCTACAAGGCCAGCCCCATCCTGTGGAAGACGATCAAGACCGGACTGTCGGCGGGGCGGGTGCAGACCGTGGCGCTCCGGCTCATCGTCGAGCGGGAAGACGAGATCCGGAAGTTCGTGCCGCAGGAGTACTGGACCATCGCGGCACGCCTCCGGCACGAGGGCCAGGAGTTCGAGGCGGGCCTCCACAAGCTCGACGGCCACAAGCCGCAGCTGCACACCGCCGTCGAGGCGCAGGCGGTGGTGGACGCGGTGGCCGGGGCGCCGTTCGTGGTCACCGGGGTCGAGCGGAAGAAGCGCCACAAGCGCCCGGCCGCGCCGTTCACCACCTCCACGCTGCAGCAGGAGGCGGCCAAGAAGCTCGGCTTCTCCGCCCGGCGCACGATGCGCGCGGCACAGGCGCTCTACGAGGGCGTGGAGATGGGGCCGGAGGGCCCGGTGGGCCTCATTACCTACATGCGCACCGACTCGGTGCGGGTGTCGGACCAGGCCATCGGGCAGGCGCGCGAGTTCATCCGCGCCACCTGGGGGGGACCGTACCTCCCGGAAAAGCCGAACGCGTACAGCAGCAAGGGAGCGCGGACCCAGGAGGCGCACGAGGCGGTGCGGCCGACCGACGTACAGCGCCGCCCGGAATCGGTGCAGGCCTGGCTCGAGCCCGACCAGTTCCGGCTGTACCAGCTCATCTGGCAGCGCTTCGTGGCCAGCCAGATGATGCCGGCGGTCTATGACCTGACCATCGTGGATTTCGAGATCACACCGGGGGCGCACAGCTACCTCTTCCGCGCCACGGGCTCGGTCGTGGTCTTCGACGGCTACCACGCGGTGTACCTCGAGGGCCGGGAAACCGAGGAGGGCAAGTCGGTGGACGACCTGCCGCCGATCCCGCCGCTCGAGGTGAAGGACCAGGTCGAGGTGCTGGGCATCGACCCGTCGCAGCACTTCACCCAGCCGCCGCCGCGCTTCTCCGAGGCGGCGCTGGTGAAGGCGCTGGAGCAGCAGGGCATCGGCCGGCCGTCCACCTACGCGTCGATCGTGTCCACGCTGGTGCAGCGGGAGTACGTGAAGCTGGAGAGCCGGCGGTTCGAGCCGACCGAGCTGGGCGAGACGGTCTGCCGGATGATGGTGAAGAACTTCCCCGAGATCTTCAACGTCGAGTTCACTTCCGAGATGGAAGACGAGCTGGACCGGGTGGAGGAGGGGGAGCTGGGCTGGCAACAGGTGCTCGCCAACTTCTACGGCCCGTTCACCCGGGCGCTCGAGTCGGTGGACCTGGACCGGCTGGTGATGGAGGCGCACGGGCTCGCCGACCTGTCGCTCGAGGCCTGCCCCGAGTGCGGCGCCAAGCTCACGGTGAAGAGCGGGCGGTTCGGCCCGTTCATCGCGTGCACCCGCTACCCGGAGTGCCGCTACACCAAGCCGCTCAAGAAGAAGGCGGCGCCCGACCGGCCCACCGACGAGAAGTGCCACCTGTGCGGCTCGGCGATGGTCATCAAGACCGGACGGTTCGGCGAGTTCCTGGCCTGCACCCAGTACCCCAACTGCAAGGGCACCCGCTCGATCCCGATCGGGGTGAAGTGCCCCAAGTGCGCCGAGGGGGAGCTGACCGAGCGCCGCACCAAGCGGGGCAAGTCCTTCTTCGGCTGCCTGCGGTATCCCGAGTGCGACTTCTCCACCTGGAACCGCCCGGTGCCGGAGACCTGTCCCGCGTGCGGCTGGGTGGGCATGGAGAAGAAGTCGAGCAAGGCGCATGGCGATTCGCTCACATGCATGAAGTGCGGGCACAAGGTGGTGAGCGAAGCGGAGGAGACGGCGGACACGTGAGGGCAACGGTCGTCGGCGGGGGGCTGGCCGGTTCGGAAGCGGCCTGGGCCCTGGCGGAGGCCGGCGTCCAGGTCACGCTCCACGAGATGCGCCCGGTGGTGCGCACTCCGGCGCACCAGACCGACCGCCTGGCCGAGCTGGTCTGCAGCAACTCCTTCAAGTCGGTCGAGCTGGGCAACGCCCACGGCCTGCTCAAGCACGAGCTGCGGCAGATGGGCAGCCTGCTGCTGACGGCCGCCGAGGAGGCGCGGGTCCCCGGCGGGGCGGCGCTGGCCGTGGACCGCGACATCTTCTCCGGCCTGGTCCACGAACGGCTCTCCTCCCATCCGCGCATCACCGTGGTTCGCGGCGAAGTGACGGAACTGCCCTCCCCGGGCGTGGTCGCCACCGGCCCGCTCACCTCCGACGCACTGGCCGGCGCGATCGCCCGGAAGCTGGGCACCGAATCGCTGGCCTTCTTCGACGCCATCGCGCCGATCGTGAGCGCGGAGTCGCTGGACCACTCGCGGCTCTACGCGCTGAGCCGGTGGGGGAAGGGTGGGGGCGACGACTACCTCAACGCGCCGATGGACCGGGGGGAGTACGGGGCGTTCATTGCCGCGCTCAGCGCGGCGGACCAGTTCTCCGGCCACGACTTCGATGCGGTGCCCTTCTTCGAGGGCTGCCTCCCGGTCGAGGAGATGGCGCGGCGCGGCCCGGAGACGCTCCGGTTCGGGCCGATGAAGCCGGTGGGACTGCCCGATCCGCGCTCGGGCCGCGAGCCATGGGCGGTGGTGCAGCTCCGGCGGGAGGATCGCGCCGGACAGATGTGGAACCTGGTGGGCTTCCAGACCCGGCTCCGGATCCCGGAACAGCGGCGGGTGTTCGGGATGATCCCGGGGTTCGCCGGGGCGGAATACCTGCGCTACGGCAGCATCCACCGGAACGCGTACATCAACAGTCCGGCGTGCCTGGGCACGGGCCTCACCGCGCGGGACGACGACTCGCTCTTCTTCGCGGGGCAGATCACCGGAGTCGAGGGCTACACCGAATCGATCGCCACCGGGCTGCTCGCCGGGGTAAACCTGCGGCGCCGCCTCGAGGGCCGGCCGCCGGCCGTCCCGCCGCCGACCACGATGCTGGGCGGCCTGCTCCGCTACCTGCGCGAGGCGGATCCCCGGCACTTCCAGCCGATGAACGCGAATTTCGGACTGCTGGAGCCGCTGTATGGGACGGGGGGGCCGGGGGGGACGGGCAAGACGGGCAAGGTGCGCAAGGCGGAGAAGAAGGAGCGGCTGGTGGAGCGGGCGGTGAAGGA
>JBOHSQ010000199.1:0-10966 GCA_050733295.1 Gemmatimonadales bacterium | reverse complement strand
CGAGGCGGAGGACTGGGGCAAGGTCGTAGCACTGGACCAGGCGGTGGACGTGCCCTGGGGCTCGTTCACGGGCTGCGTGCACACCGAGGACTGGAACGACCTCGAACCCGGCGTCGTCGAGGACAAGTACTACTGCGCCGGCCTGGGTGTCGCGCTCGAGGTGGAGGAGGACGGGACCCGGCTCGAGCTGGTGGGCATGACGTCGCCCTGAGGGCCGTCACTGCACCTCCACGCCGAGCACCAGCCATCGCCCCGCCGCCGGCTCGTAGTACCGGCCGGCGGCGGCGTTCACCACCACCGAGCCCACGTAGCTCCGGTCGAACAGGTTCCGCACCGACAGGAACGGCCGCAGGCCGGCGGACCCGAGCCTCAATTCCGCCCAGGCGCGCAGGTCGGTGGTGGCCCAGCCGTCGGCGCGCGCGGCATTGGCGTCGTCCGCCCAGATATCCGAGCTCAGCGTCTGGTCCAGGGCCGCGCCGATCGCTCTCGAGGGCTGGAAGCCGAGCGTCAGGGAGAGATAGCGCGCCGGCACGCCGGGGATCGTGTTGCCGTCATAGCGCACCCCATCCACCTCGTAATCAACGTACTCGTAGCCGGCCATCGTGTACGCGCCCCTGAGAGACAGCGCGGCGGACGCCCGCCACGTGACGCCCAGCTCCAGCCCCCGGTGGCGCGACCGGCCGGCGTTGCGAAAGAACCGCCGTCCCGGCACCGCGGGATCCTCGAACGGCACCAGCTGGTCGTCCACCTCGGCCTGGAACACCGCGGCCTCGTAGGCGAGCGAGCCGAGCGAGCCCCGGGCGCCCAGTTCGTAGTGCACGGCGGTCTGCGGCTCGAGGCCCGGGTTCAGCCCTCCGCTCCCGTCGGGTCGGTTCGCGAGCTCGGTCGTGGTGGGCGTCTCGAACGAGGTACGGATGCCGGCGTAGGGCTCGAAGGCGGGATGCCGGGACCAGACCACGCCCGCCGAAGGCGCCAGCATCGACATCGTGCGCTCGCCGGAGTCGTCGCCGTCTGCAGTGAGGCGGTCGTCCACCTCGAAGCGCACGTGGTCGAATCGCAGCCCGACGGTCCCGGTCCACTGGGCCGCGGGCGTGATACGGGCGACCGCGAATGGCCCGATCTCGCGGGTGCGATCCACCTGGTCCAGGGTCACGTCGTCACCGGCGGGCGTGAGGTTCTGGCGGTCGTCGCGGGCCAACTGCGCATCGAGCCCCGCGGTGATCACGGGCACCCATGAAGAACGGAGCGGTGCGGTGACCTCGGCGCGCACCCCACCGCGGCTGCGGTCGAGCAGGATGGTGCCGAACGCGAGCGGGTTCTCGACATCCCGCGCCCCGCCGAACGCCAGCAATCGGAACTGCACACCTTCTCCTGCCGTCGCGCCGTCCTGCCGTCCTGCTCCCAGCCGCCCAACCCACTCCCCTGCAACCGTCCACTGCTCCACCGCCTTCCGCGCGTCGGCAGCGGCATTCGCCGGCGCCGCCTGGGTCGGATCGTCCTCCACCTCCTCCGCGGTGAGACCGCCGGGGTTCTCGGTGCGGGGCTGGTCGGTCCAGCGGACACTCAGGTGCAGGCTCGACTGGGAACCGACGGGCCACGCGCCGCCCATCCGTGCCCGCCGAGTCTCGAATGCCGCGTGGTCGCGCCAGTTGTCGCCTTCGCTCCAGGAGACGCCGGCGGCCACCGCTCCCGCGCCCACTGCGGCGCCCCCGTCGGCCACGACCTTGGCGAGGCCGAATCCCCCGGCCTCGAGCCGGGCAATCCCGCCGGGATGGAGTGATCCGAACCGGGTATCCACCGCGACGGCGCCGCCACCGGCGTTGCCATAGAGCGCCGACGTGCCTCCCCGCAGCACCTCGATCCGCTCGGCTTCGGCGAGATCGACGTCGGTGAGTTGGCCCTGGCCGTCGGGCAGCGTCTGGGGGACACCGTCGAGGATGACCTGCAGGCCACGGACGCCGAAGGCCGAGCGCGCACCAAAGCCGCGGATGGAGAGCCGTTCGTCAATGGCAGGGTTGCCGGGATTGGCGGCGTACACGCCGGGCACCAGGCGGAGCGCCTCCTCGAGTGCCGCGGCAGGACGGCCGGGACCGAGCGCGCTCCCCTCGAGCAGGGTCGCACCCGCGGGCACCAGCCGCAGGGCGGACGCGGCCCGCGTGATGCGGACCTCGATGTCCGGGAGAACCGGAACCCGGACCGAGTCCTGCGCCGCCGCCGGCGAGTGGATGGCAGGCAACAGCAGCACGGAGGCCGCGAGGCGGACGAGCAGGCGGTTGCGCCGGTGAGGCGCCGCCCTTCCCCCGCCGCGCACTGCCGGGTACGATCCCCTCGTGCCCACGCCAACTTCCGCAGCAGGCCGCCCCGCCAGGCGCCCGTTGCGCATTGTTGCCTCGCTCACGTTCGCCCTTGCCGGATCGATGACGTCCCACCTCCCCGCGCAATCCCAGTCGTCCGCGCCCGCTGCGGCGGCTGAGTCACAACCTCCGGCGCCACCGGTGGCGCCAGTTCACCTCAAGGTCGATACGCTGCACGGTGTGCGCCGTGAGGACCCGTACTTCTGGCTGCGCCGCCGCGAGGACCCGGCGGTGATCGCCTACCTCGAAGCCGAGAACGCGTACACCGGTGCGATGACCGCTCACACCGCGGCCCTGCGGGAGCGGCTCTATCGCGAGATGCTGGGCCGGATCAAGGAGACCGACCTCGGCGTCCCGGTCCGGCGCGGCGAGTGGTTCTACTACACCCGCACCGAAGAAGGGAAGTCCTACCCCATCCACGCCCGCAAGCGCGGGACGCTCGATGCGGCCGAGGAGATCATCTTCGACCACAATGCGGAGGCCGCGGGACACGAGTACTTCCAGCTGGGCGGGCTGGAGGTGAGCCCCGACCACCTGCACCTCGCGGTGCTGGTGGACACCACGGGCTACGAGGACTTCGAACTCCGGGTGCGCGACCTCCGCACCGGGGCCTGGCTGCCGGAACGGGTCGGCCTGCTGGGCTTCGGCCTGGCGTGGGCGTCCGACAACGCCACGGTGTTCTACGCGACCACCGACTCCGCCAAGCGGGCCGACCGCGCCTGGCGGCATCGCATCGGCACCGACCGGGCCCAGGACGTCGAGGTCTACCACGAGCCCGACGTGCTGTTCAACCTCGAGATCCGCCGGGCGAAGAGCGGCGGATTCGTCATCCTCACCAGCTCGAGCTTCACGTCGGGCGAGGCCCGGGTCGTGGACGCGCACCGTCCCGAAACCCCGCCCCGCCTCGTCGTGCCCCGCCGGCCCGGCATCGAGATCGACCTCGACCACCAGGGCGACCGGTTCCTCATCCTCTCCAACGAGGGCGCGAGGAACTTCGCCATCTGGTCCGCACCGCAGGCCTCGCCGCAGCGGGACCGGTGGACCGCCTTCCTGCCCCACCGGCCGGACGTGTTCGTGGAGGACTTCGACGTCTTCCGCGACTGGGTCGTGGTGGAGGAACGCGAGGCCGGGCTCCGGCGGCTTCGCGTGCAGCGGCTGGCCGACGGGGAAGTCCATTACGTGAGCTTCCCCGAACCGGCGTACGGTGTGTTCCCCGGTGCCAACCCGGAATACGACAGCGGGACGCTCCGCTTCACCTACAGCTCGATGGTGACCCCGCCGAGCGTGTTCGACTACGACCTGGCGGCCCGCACCCGGGAGCTGAAGAAGGAGGAGCCGGTACTGGGAGGGTTCGACCGAACCCAGTACACGGTGGAGCGGCTGATGGTCACCGCCAGGGACGGCGCCCGCGTGCCGGTGTCACTGGTCTACCGGAAGCCCCTGGCGCGCGACGGCAGCCGTCCGCTGCTGCTTTACGGCTATGGCTCCTACGGCTTCACGCTCGAGCCGACCTTCAGCTCGAACCGCCTGTCGCTGCTCGACCGGGGATTCACCTACGCCATCGCGCACGTGCGGGGCGGGCAGGAGATGGGGCGACAGTGGTACGATGACGGGAAGATGCTGTCGAAGCGGAACACCTTCACCGACTTCATCGACGTCGCCCAGCACCTGGTGCGGGAGCAGTACGCCGCCCCCCAGCGCCTGGTGGCCAATGGCGGCAGCGCCGGCGGGCTGCTCATGGGCGCGGTGGCCAACCTGCGGCCCGACCTCTTCCGCGCCATCGTGGCCGACGTCCCCTTCGTGGACGTGGTGAACACCATGCTCGACGCCTCGATCCCGCTCACGGCACAGGAGTGGGAGCAGTGGGGCAACCCGGCGGAGAAGGGGGCGTACGACTACATGATGACCTATAGCCCCTACGACAACGTCTCGGCCCAGCGCTACCCGTGGATGCTGGTGATGAGTGGCATCAACGACCCGCGGGTGCACTACTGGGAGCCCGCCAAGTGGGTGGCGAAGCTGCGCACGCGGAAGACCGACACGAACCCGCTGCTGCTCCGGATGGAGATGGGCAGCGGTCACGGGGGCAGCTCGGGGCGGTACGACCGGCTGAAGGAGCAGGCGTTCCGCTACGCCTTCATCCTCGACGCGGTGGGACTGGCCCAGGAGGCGGTGCCGTGAGACACGCTGGTTATTCCTCGCAGTCCGCCGGGTCGTCGAGCCGGCGGGCGTTCCTGCAGTCGCTCGGCGCCGCGTCGCTGGCGCCGGCGTTCGCTCCCGCCGCGTTCCGCCGGCTGGGCGAGGCCACCGCGATCGCGGGCGGCCGAGCCGCGGCGGACGTGGCCGACGACGAGGCCTACTGGGCCCAGATCCAGCGCGCCTTCGACGCTGACCGCACCCTGGTGAACCTCAACAATGGCGGCGTGAGCCCCTGCCCCAGCCACGTGCTGGAGCAGATGATCCGCGACCTGCGCTTCTCCAACGAGCTGCCGGTCGAGCACATGTGGCGGGTGCTCGAACCCAGGCTCGAGTCGGTGCGGCGGGAGCTGGCGGCCGAGTTCGGGTGCGACCCGGAGGAGATGGCGATCACCCGGAACGCGTCCGAGGCGCAGGAGACGATGATCTTCGGCCTCGACCTCAAGCCCGGCGACGAGGTCGTGGTCACCAACCAGAACTACCCCCGGATGCTCACCTCGTGGCAGCAGCGGGCGCGGCGCGAGGGCATCGTGGTGAAGGAGGTCTCCTTCAAGGTGCCGCCCCCGTCGGCGCGGCACGTGGTGGACCGGTTCGCCGAGGCGATCACGCCCCGCACCCGGGCCATCGAGGTCACCCACATCACCAACCTCACCGGCCAGATCCTGCCGGTGCGGGCCCTGGTGGACCTCTGCCGGCCGAAGGGCATCGAGGTGCTGGTCGACGGGGCGCACGCCTTTGCCCACTTCCCCTTCACCCGCGACCAGTTGGGCTGCGACTACTACGGCACCAGCCTGCACAAGTGGCTCTTCGCGCCGATCGGCACCGGGTTCCTTTACGTGCGCCACGAGAAGATCGCGAAGCTCTGGCCGCTGATGGCCGCTCCGAAGGAAATGGACGCCAACATCCGGAAGTATGAGGAGATCGGCACCCATCCCGCGGCCAACCACAACGCGATCGCGGCGGCGATCACCTTCCACCGAGGCATCGGCGGCGAGCGCAAGATCGCGCGGCTCCGCTACCTGCGGGACCGGTGGGCCAAGCGACTGCTCGACGGCAGCGACCGGGTGCGCGTGCTCACTCCGCTCGACTCGCCCGACGCCGGGGGCATCGGTCTCTTCCACGTCGAGGGCCTCGAGGGGACCAAGCTGGGCGAGTGGCTCATGCGCGAGCACCGCATCGTGACCACGCCGATCGAGCATGCCGAGTTCGAAGGCATCCGCATCACGCCCAGCGTCTACACCACGCTGGACGAGGTGGACCGCTTCACCGAGCTCACGCTGGGCGCGATCAGGAAGGGGGTCTAGCCGGCCGGGTTCCACTCGCGACGCGCGTCTCGCGACTATCTTTCGTGCCCCGATGCTCAAGCAGACCCCATTCCATTCGCGCACCTCCGCCCTCGTCGCCGGCCAGGCCTGGCGCCGCTGGGCCGGCCACGCCGTGGCGAGCGCCTATGACCTGGTCCACGACCGCGAGTACTGGGCCATCCGCAACTCGGCCGCACTCATCGACGTCTCGCCGCTCTACAAGTACCGCATCACCGGGGCCGACGCCGTGCGCCTGCTCGACCGGGTGGTGACCCGCGACGTGATGAAGTGCAAGGTGGGCCAGGTGATGTACACGCCCTGGTGCGACGCGGCGGGCAAGGTCATCGACGACGGCACCATCTCGCGGCTCGAGGACCAGGTGTTCCGGATGACCTCGGCCGACCCGAACTTCCGCTGGCTGCACGACAACGCGGTGGGCCTGGACGTGGGCATCGAGGACGTCTCCGCGGAGGTCGGCGCGCTCTCGCTGCAGGGGCCGTCGTCGCGCGCCATCCTCGCGAACCTCGCCGGCTCCGCCGCCCCCGCAATCGAGTCGCTCAAGTTCTTCCAGCTTACCCGCGCGAAGATCGGCGGCGTGCCGGTGACGATCTCCCGCACCGGCTACACCGGCGACCTCGGCTACGAGATCTGGTGCGAGGCCGGCGACGCGGAGCGCCTCTGGGACGCGCTGGTCACCGGGGGCGCCACGCGCGGGATCGTGCCGGCCGGCATCTGGGCGCTCGACATCGCGCGGATCGAGGCGGGCCTCATCATGATCGAAGTGGACTACGTCTCCGCCCGGCACGCGCTGATCGAGGCGCAGAAGTCGTCGCCCTTCGAGCTCAACCTCGGCTGGACGGTGAGCCCCACCAAGGGCGCCTTCGTGGGGCGGCGGGCGCTGCTGGAGGAAAAGGCGCGCGGTCCCGCGTGGCAGTTCGTGGGAATCGACGTGGACTGGGACTCGCTCGAGTCGCTGTACGCGGATGTGGGGCTGCCGCCGAAGCTTCCCACGGTCGCGTGGCGCACCAGCGTGCCGATATCAGTGAACGGGCGGCAGGTGGGCTACGCCACCAGCGGGTGCTGGTCGCCGCTGCTCAAGAAGTACCTGGCGCTGGCGCACGTCGAGTCCGCGCACGCCGCGCCCGGGACCGCCGTGATGATGGAGGTGACGGTGGAGCACCGCCGCAAGCAGGCGAAGGCCCGGGTCGCCGCCACCCCGTTCTTCAATCCCGACCGGAAGCGCGCCTGATGAGCCGAACGAGCTACGACGCGATCGTCATCGGCGGGGGACACAACGGCCTGGTGGCCGCGGCCTACCTGGCCCGCGCCGGCCGGAGGGTGCTGGTGCTCGAGCGGCGCGAGCGGGTGGGCGGCGCCGCGGTCACCGAGGAGGTTTTCCCCGGTTTCAAGTTCTCGGTCTTCTCCTATGTCGTGAGCCTGCTCCGGCCGGAGATCATCCGCGACCTCGACCTGCCCAGCCACGGGCTCGAGATCCTGCCGCTCGAGAGCACCCTCACCCCGCTGCCCAACGGCGACTACCTCGCCGCCTGGGCCGACCACGACCAGTCCCGGCGCGAGCTCTACCGTCATTCCCCGCGCGATGCCGACGCCTACGACGAGTTCGGGCGGCTGATGCACCACATGGCGCTGGCGGTGAAGCCGATCATCGGCATGATGCCGCCGGATCCGACCTCGCTGAGTCCGCGGGAGCTGTTCTCGCTGGCGAAGCTGGGCCGGCACTTCCAGCGCCTCGGCGCCGAGAAGTTCCACGCCCTCTTCAAGCTGATGACGATGAGCTCGGCGGACTTCCTGGACGAGTGGTTCGAGTGCGAGCCGCTCAAGGCCACCAAGGCTGCCAGCGGCATCATCGGCACCTTCCTGGGCCCCCGCTCGCCCGGCACCGCCTACGTGCTGCTGCACCACTACATGGGCGAGATCGACGGCGCGTTCCGGGCCTGGGGATTCGCCAAGGGCGGGACCGGTGCGATCAGCGAGGCAATTGCCGGCGCCGCGAGGCGATTCGGGGCCGAGATCCGGACCGGTGCCGGGGTCGAGCGGGTGATCGTGCGGAACGGCGAGGCCACCGGCGTGGCCCTCGAGAGCGGCGAGGAGATCGCGGCGAAGGTCGTGGTCTCGGGCCTCGATCCCAACCGCACCTTCCGCCACCTGGTGGACGAGAAGGAGCTGCCGTCGGAGCTGGTCGACGCCATCACCCGCTTCAAGTTCCGCGGCTCCTCGGGCAAGGTGAACCTGGCGCTCGGCGAGCTGCCCAACTTCACCTGCATGCCCGGCAACGGCCCGCACCTGCGCGGCGCCGTCTCCATCAGCCCCAGCATCGACTACATCGAGCGCGGCTACGACGACGCCAAGTACGGCGAGTTCTCCCGCCAGCCGTACATGGACATCATCATCCCGTCGATGATCGACCCGGGCATGGCGCCGCCGGGCAAGCACGTGATGTCGATCTTCGTGCAGTACGCGCCGTACCACCTGAACGGCGGCTGGAACGACCAGCGGCGCGAGGCCTTCGGCGACGCGGTCATCAACACCCTGGCCCAGTACGCGCCCAACATCAAGTCGGCGATCCTGCACCGGCAGGTCATCACGCCGGCCGACATCGAGCGGATCACCGGGCTCACCGAGGGCAACATCTTCCAGGGCGAGCTCGCGCTCAACCAGCTCTTCTTCCTCCGGCCACTGCCCGAATGGGCCAAGTACCGGACCCCGATCCGCCGCTACTACCAGTGCGGGGCCGGCACGCACCCCGGCGGCGGCATCATGGGCGCCTCCGGCCACCTGGCCGCGAAGGCCATCCTGCGGGACGGATAGGGTCGCATGGCGACTGCATACGATTCGATCGTCCTTGGCTCCGGGATCAACGAGCTGGTGGCCGCCATCGCCCTCGGGCGGGCCGGCCGCAAGGTGCTGGTGCTGGAGGAGCGCGCCGAGCCGGGCGGGGCCACGGTCACCGAGGAGCTGGAGCCGGGCTTCAGGGTGGATACGGCGCTGCATGACGCCGGCTGGCTGCCCCCGTGGATCGCCGGCGAACTGGGGCTCGAGCGCGACGGCCTCGAGCTGCTCCGGACCGACGCAACCTGCTTCGCGCCCGGGCCTGACGGCCAGGCGCTGGTGCTCTGGCGCGACCAGGCGCGGACGATGGAGTCCCTCGGGCGGCTCTCCCCCGCCGACGCGCGCGAGTGGCCGGCCTTTGCCGCACGGATGTCGAGCCTGGCCGGGTTTCTCGAGCACGCCTACTCGGCGCCGCCACCGCGCCCCGTGAGCACCCATCCGGCCGACCTCTTCGCCCTGTTCGGTCTCGGCCGCCGGCTCCGGGGCCTCGGCCGCACCGGCATGGTGGAGCTGCTGCGCACCTTGCCGATGCCCGCGGCCGACCTGCTCGACGAGTGGTTCGAGCACGACCTCCTCAAGGGCGCGCTGGGCGCGAGCGGCATCACGCACCTGTTCCAGGGTCCGCGTTCCGCCGGCACCGCGTTCCTCATGCTGCACCATCACGTGGGCAGTCCCGCGGGCTGCTTCCGCGCTCGCACCACGGTGCGCGGCGGGATCGGCGGGCTGGTGCGCGTGCTGCTCGCCGCAGCCGGGCGTTCCGGCGTCGAGATTCGCACGTCGGCGCCGGTCGAGCGGATCCTGGTCCGCGACGGCCGGGTGGCGGGAGTGGTGCTGGCCGGCGGCGAGGAGGTCGCCGCGACCAGCGTGGCGTCCGGCGCCGATCCACGGCGCACCTTCCTCGAGCTGGTGGACGCCGCCGAGTGCGAGCCGGAATTCCTCCGCGCGGTGCGCCATCTCAAGTTCCGCGGCGTGTGGGCCAAGGTGAACCTCACCCTCGAGGGACTGCCCAGCTTCACCGCGCTGCCGGGCGGCGGGCCTCACCTGGCCGGGGTCATCTCGATCAGTCCGAGCCTCAACTACCTCGAGCGCGCGTTCGACGACGCCAAGCATGGCCGCGTGGCCCAGCGCCCCTATCTCGAGGCGGTCATACCGACCGTGGCCGACCCGAGCCTCGCGCCACAGGGCAAGCACGTGATGTCGGTGGCAGTGCAGTTCGCGCCCTACCGGCTCAAGGACGGCGCGTGGAACGCCGCCGGGCGGGAGTCACTGGGGGATGCGGTGGTGAACCTGCTGGCCGAGTACGCGCCGGACCTCCCGGGCCTGATCCGGAAGCGGCAGGTGCTCACCCCCGCCGACCTGGAGTCGCGGTTCGGACTGGCCGAGGGCAACCTGTACCAGGGCGAGCTCACGCTGGACCAGGTGCTCTTCATGCGGCCGCTGCCCGGCTTGGCGCACTACACCACGCCGATCGAGGGACTGCACCTCTGCGGCGCGGCGGCGCATCCCGGCGGGGGCATCGCCGGCGCGGCCGGTGCCCTGGCCGCGCGGACAATGCTGAAAAAGCGAGAAGTGAGGAGTGAGAAGTAAGAAGTAACGGGGACTGTAGACCTTCGGCCGACCCGTTCTCGTCGGAGCCCATTCCATGACGTTCGTACGGACCATCGACTCCTACGTCCAGGGCGCGCGGACCATGCCCCGCGAGTACTACCACGCGCCCGAGATCCTCGCCCGCGAGTTCGACCGGATCTTCCCCCGCCACTGGCTCTGCGTGGGACGGGAGGAGCGGATCGCGGAGCCCGGGTCCTATTTCCTGCAGCAGGTCGGGGCGGAGAGTGTGATCGTCCTGCGCGACCGGAAGGGCACCCCGCGCGCGTTCTACAACGTCTGCCGCCACCGCGGCACGCGGATCTGCGACGTGCCCGAAGGGCGGTTCTCCGAGACCATCCAGTGCCCCTACCACGCGTGGACCTATTCCACCGACGGGCGCCTTGTGGGTGCACCACACATGAACGAGGTCGAGGGGTTCGACAAGCGGAGCTTCCCGCTCCACCCGGTGCCGCTCACCATCTGGAACGGTTTCCTCTTCATCAACCTCACCCCCGACGCTCCGCCCATCGAGGAGGTCTTCGCGCCATTGGCGGGCCGGTTCGAGCGCTTCAACCTCGCAGCGCTCAGGAGCGTGAAGCTGATCGAGTACGACGTGAAGGCCAACTGGAAGCTGATCTTCCAGAACTACAGCGAATGCCTGCACTGCCCCACCAT
>JBOHSQ010000198.1:0-4350 GCA_050733295.1 Gemmatimonadales bacterium | reverse complement strand
GGGTGGCCCGCCGCAGCAGGCCCGTCAGCGCATCGAGATCGAACTCTGCATCCCGGCCTTCGGCGGCGAGCTCCACGCCGCGCTCGAGCCCGTCGACCGCCCCGAGGAGTGCGTCCACCAGGCCGGCGGCGGCACCGAGCTCGCCATCCCGGACGGCGGCGAGGAGCGACTCGACCTCGTGGGCTCCCTCGGCGAGCCGGCCATAGCCCATGGTGGCCGCCATGCCCTTGAGCGTGTGCACGGCGCGGAACAGGCCATCGACCGGTTCAGTCGCCGACGGATCGCGCTCCCAGTCGAGCAGGAGGCGGGCGCAGGTGCGGAGCTGGCTCCGGCTCTCGTCGTGGAAAAGTGCGGCGTAGCGGGCTGGTTCCATCGTCGGCCCGTCAGCCCAGGACGCGCTGGACTGCCTCGAGCACGCGGGAAGGCTGGAACGGCTTGACCACGAAATCCTTGGCGCCGGCCTGGATGGCCTCGACCACGAGGGCCTGCTGCCCCATGGCGCTGCACATCAGGATCTTGGCGTCGGGGTCGTCGCGGCAGATCTCCCGCACCGCCTCGATGCCGCCCATGTCAGGCATCACGATGTCCAGCGTGACGAGGTCGGGCTTGAGCTCGCGATACCTCTCCACCGCCTGGACGCCGGTCTCCGCCTCGCCGACCACCTCGAAGCCGGCCTGCACGAGGATATCGCTGATCATCGTGCGCATGAAGATCGCGTCGTCACAGACGAGTACGGTGTGCCCCACGCAAGACCTCCGAGTGGTTCGTCACGGGCGGGCGGCCGCCGCCCAGGCGGACTCAGGCTCCGAACACCGGCTCCAGCAGGGCCGGCAGGTCCAGCATCACGAAATGGCGGCCTTCGTGGTGGCCCACCGCACGGACGTACCGGGCATCGACTCCCGGCAGCGCTTCGCGCGCCTCGATGCTGGTCCCGGCGACGACGAGCAGGTCGCTCACCTCGCTCACCGCGAGCCCGGCCCGCCGCCCCCCGTGATCCACGACCAGGATCGCACCCTCGGCCCCGGCGTCGGGCGCGCGGCCGAGGAGGCGGTGGCCGTCGAACAGGGTCAGGAGCGACCCGCGCACGTTCACGAGGCCCAGGACCGCCTCGGGCGCCCCAGGGATGCGTGTCGCACTTTGCGGCGGCAGGACTTCGCGGGCGGTCGCCGCGGGAAGCCCGCAGACGAGGTCGCCCACCGTGAAGACCAGCACCCTCAGTGCGCCGGAATCAGCCATCTTCTTTGAAGAAACGAAGATACCGAAGCAGGTCGGCCCCAGCAACGGCGGTGGGACCGAGCAGCTCCAGCAGGGCCGGCTGGAGGTCGAGCGGCCATTCGGAGACGAGGGCAAGCGGTGTGCCGGTGACCGGATGTCGGAGGCGCAACTCGGCAGCGTGCAACGCCTGTCGCGGCGTGCGCGCGGCGAGGCGCTCGGCCGAGGCCCGCCCCGCCCCGCCGATGCGCCGGCTTCCGCCTTCGTGGTAGACCGGATCGCCCACGACGGGATGGCCGACGTGGGCCAGGTGGACGCGGATCTGGTGGGTCCTGCCGGTGTGCAGCTCGCAGCGAACCAGGTCGGCGGGCCCGAACCGCGCGACCACGCGCACATCGGTTCGCGAAGGACGGCCGGCAGTGAGCACGGCCATCCGCTTGCGGTCCCGGGGGTGGCGCCCGATCTGGGCCTCGATCCGCGTCTCCTCCTGGCCGAAGTGCCCCCACGCGAGCGCGGCATATGCGCGGTGCACCCGGCGTGCGGCGATCATGGCCGCAAGGCGTCGGTGGACCAGGTCGGTCTTGGCGACGAGCAGGAGGCCGGAAGTGTCCCGGTCGAGCCGGTGAACGATGCCGGGCCGCCCCTCGGCGCCCACCGCGAGCGGCGTCCCACGGGCGACCAGCGCGTTGACGAGGGTGTCGTCCCAGTGGCCCGGGGCCGGATGCACGACCAGGCCGGCGGGCTTGTCGATGACCGCGAGGTGCTCGTCCTCGAAGACCACCGCGAGGGCAATGTCGGCCGGAGCCAGCGGGCGGCGGCCCGGGGCCTCCTCCGGAACCGTCAGCTCGAGGAGGTCACCGCGCTGGAGCGTGCGTGAGGCGCGGGGGACGTCCCCGTTGACGCGCACGGCCTCCGCCGTCAGCAGCTGGGCAGCGCGGGTACGGGAGAGAGCGAGCTGGTCGGCGAGGAACCGGTCGAGGCGCTCGGTGCGCTCGACGGCGACGCAGAGCCGCAGGGTGTCGGTCAGGGCGCCGGCGCCGAGGCGGAGGACTCCGCGGCGCGCTGCGCGTCCTCGCGCCACAGCACCAGGGCGAGTGCGACGGCCCCGCAGGTCACGGCGACGTCGGCGACGTTGAAGGTGGGCCAGCGCAGGTCCCCGATGCCGACGTCGAAGAAGTCGACGACGCCGCGGCCACTCTTGACCCGGTCCACCAGGTTCCCGGCCGCGCCGCCAGCGACCAGACCGAGCGCGAGCTGCCGGACGCGGTCACCGGCCGGGCCGGTGGCGCTCATCCGGGCGAGGAAGACAACCGCGGCCGCGGCCACGGCGAGGAAGATCCAACGGGAGAAGGGCCCCAGGTGGAGGCCGAACGCCGCGCCCTGGTTGTAGACGAGCCGGAGCTGGAACCAGTCGCCGATGACGGGGACGCCGGCCCCGCGCAGCAGGCTCGCCTCCGCGATCACCTTGGTGACCGCGTCGAGCAGCAGCACGGTTCCGGCGGTGAGCCAGAAGAGGCGCCGCTCAGCGGCGGGCGGCATCCTCTTCCTTTTCCTTGCAGGAAATGCAGAGCCGCGCGTGAGGCAGCGCGTCGAGCCGCTCGAAGCCGATCTCGGTGCCGCAGGTTTCGCAGCGGCCGAACTTGTCGGGGTGGCCGTAGAGCCGGCGCAGGGCCTGGTTCACGTGCCACAGGTAGCGGCCTTCCTTGGACGCCATCAGGAACTGCTTCTCCCGCTCCATGGCGTCGGTGCCCTGGTCCGCCATGTGGAAGGAATAGGAGGAAAGGTCGCCGTCGGCGCCCTGCAGCGTGGAATTGAAGGACTCGTCGTAGTAGCCGAGCTCCTTCATCACCCGCGCGCGCTCCTCGAGGAGCCGCTTCTCCATGTGGGTCAACTGCTTCTTGTTCATTCAGCGATCCAAGTCAAAGGTCCCCGGACGGCGTGCCGCCGTCCGGCACTTTCGCGAGGCCGACGCGCGCCGCGCGGCCGTCGATGTCCACGTCCTGCTCCCAATCGGGCCGCTCCGCGCGGGCGCCCACCCGCACCTGCCGGGCGAGCACTTCCCCCGCAATCCACGCCTGGTGCGCCCTGGCGGCCTCCTCCAGCGCCGGGTCGCCCTCGAGTGCGAGGGCGATGCGGTCGCCGACGGCCAGGCCCGCGTCCTTGCGAAGCCGCTGGATCCGGTTGACCAACTCGCGCGCGAGACCCTCCTGCCGGAGGTCCTCGTCGAGCCGGGTGTCGAGCACCACCACGGCGGCCCCGTCCGCCTGCACCACGCCCTCCCCCGCCACTTCCCGGGTGATGGCGACGTCGCCTGAAAGATAGCGGACCGGCACGCCATCGAGGTCGAGCTCGACCTCGCCGCCCGCCTCGAGAGCGCGGAGCTGGTCCGGGCCGAGCCGCGCCACCGCCGCCGCCACCTCGGGGGTCCGGTCCCCGAAGCGCTTGCCCAGGGCGCGAAAGTTCGGCCGGGCAGACAGGCGCACCAGCTCCGCGTCGGATCCGACCACCTCGACCACCTTCACGTTCACCTCGGCGCGCAGCAGCTCCAGCAGACCGGCAAACTCAGGCCGGTCGAGCCGCGCCGGCAGCGCAACGCGAATCCGGGGCAACGGCTGGCGCACCCGGATCCCGGCCTCCTCGCGCGCGGCCCGCGCCAGCGAGGCGGCGCGGCGGACCGAGTCCATCGCGGCGTCGAGGCGGCCCTCGGTGCGTCCGAGACTGGTCGGGAACGCGGCGAGGTGCACGCTGGTTCCGGTGAGCGCCCGGTGCAGCCAGTCGCTGGCGAACGGGGCCGCAGGCGCGAGCAGCCGGCTCACCGTCACCAGCGCTTCCCGCAGGGTGGCGACGGCGGCGGGATCGGCGTCGTCGCCGGGCGACCAGAACCGTGCGCGATTGGTCCGCACGTACCAGTTGGACAGGTCATCGACCACGAACTCGATCAGCGTGCGCACGCCGGCGGTGACATCGTACGCGTCCCAGGCCGCGCGCACCGCCCGCACGGTCTCGTCGAGGCGGCCGAGGAGCCAGCGGTCGGCGAGGGCGGTGACGGGCGAGACGGGCGAGACGGGCGGCTGTGCCTCGCCGGCGTAGAGGGCGAGGAAGTTGTAGGTGTTGCGCAGCGTGTTCAGGAACCCGCCC
>JBOHSQ010000197.1:0-7694 GCA_050733295.1 Gemmatimonadales bacterium | reverse complement strand
CCTCTACTCGGTCAATGCGGACGGGACGGGGTTCGCGTCGTTCCTCGAGCAGCCGGGAGTAGACGTGGCCCCCAGCTGGTATCGCTGAGCCGGGCCGGTACATTGGCGGGGAGCCCCGGCTCCCCGTCACCTCCCACCCCGACGGTCCCGATGACTCCCGAGAGCGAAGCATTGGTGCGGCAGAGCTGGCCCGCGGTATGGGGCCGGGGCGAGGCGCTGGCGACTCGATTCTATCAGCGGCTGTTCGAGATGGCGCCGGAGCAGCAACGGCTCTTCGCATCCACCGACATGGCGAGCCAGCGCCGGAAGTTCACGGCAATGCTGCAGGAGATCGTGCGGCGTCTGGGCACGCCCGCCGACCTGGTGCCGGAGGTCGCGGCGCTGGGCGCTCGGCACGTGGGGTACGGCGTGAGCAAGCGGGATTACGGCGTCGTGGGGGAAGCGCTGCTGTTGGCGCTCACGGACGAGCTGGGGCCGGCGATGACGCCGGAGCTGCGGCAGGCGTGGCGGGAGGCGTATGTGCTGATGGCGAAATTGATGGAGCGAGGGGCGGGAAGGGGCGGGATCTAGCAGGACGGGCGAGACGGGCAACAACAAGACGGGCGAGACGGGCAGGACGGGCGAATCACGGCTCTCCCTGCGTTGGCAAATGACGCTCGCCGGACTGGGCCCGCACGCGCTGGCGGGCGTCGGCGGCATCGAAGGTCCTCCACAGGTTCCACACCCAGAGCGCGGCCCCGGCCGCGAAGAGCGTACCCCCGACGGTCGCCAGCCACTGGCCGGTGGTGCCGGCGTGCGGCCGCACGAGGAAGCCCAGGACGAGGCCGCCGAGTCCGAGATTGGCGAGGAAGAGGTGCGCGATGGCGAGGCGCTGGCTCGAGAGCGGGTGCCCAAAGAGCCGCGGGAGCAGCTGATAGCCCACGCCAAAGACGAGCATGGTGAGGAAGCCGACCACGTTCATGTGGGCGTGGGCGGGGCGATAGATGACCCAGGCGGGGTGGATGGCGATAGCGACGCCGAGGATGATCCCGCCGGCGAACCAGAGGAGGGAGGCGCGGATGAACGCCTTGATGAACCAGTCCATGGAGGAAAGGTAGGCGGGCAGGTGGGCGGGAAGGAGTGGGAAGGACCGGGAACGAGCGCGCAGAGAATCAAGGGCGGACGGGGGTCTCGGCGGTGGTGCCTGCGACGGTGGTCCATTCGCGGACGTGCCAGCGACGCACCAGTCCGTTGGTGACGTAGGGATCCACCTTGGCGAAGTCCTCCACCACCTTCGGTGAGTCGGCACGGAAGAGGAGCACGGCCCGGTCGGGCGGGTCGGCCAGCGCGCCGCCGAGCACCAGCTCGCCGCGCTCGCTCGATTCCCAGGCCATCTGCAGGTGGGCCGCCCTGAACTCGGGCCGCCGCGCGACATAGTCGTCGGCGAGGTCGTAGAAGAGCAGGTAGTGCATCAGGCGGGCGGGCGGGCAAGCGGTCGGGCGGACAGTTCGGCGGAGGCCAGGAGCTCCTCACCCGACCTCACCGTGGCGAACTCGCCATGGAGCGACGCCCACTCGGCCTCGTGCAGGTCCCGCGCGGCCCAGACGCGCCCGTCGGGACCGGTCCGATCGAAGGTCGCGGTGCCGTCGGCGAGGACGATCGCCTCGAAGCCAAGGTTCGCGGCCATCCGCACGGTGGTCGAGACACAGTGGTCGGTCGTGAGGCCCCCGATCACCAGCCGGCGGATGCCCGCCGCCCGGAGCCGCGCCTCGAGGTCGGTGCCGATGAAGGCGCTGTTGACGTCCTTCTGCAGGACCGGCTCGCCGGGGATTGGCCGGACCGCCGGGTGCAGCGCAGACCCGGGCTGCCCGGCGCGAAGCGGAGACCCGGGGTTCCGGGAGAGGTGCTGGACGTGGAAGATCGGCCACCCGCCACTGCGCCAGCGCTCGAGCATCCGGCCGAGCAGGGCCTCGGCCCCGGGATTGTTGCGGCGCCCCCAGTACGGATCGTCGAAGCCGGCCTGGACGTCGACGAGGAGGAGGGCGGTGTTCGGATCCATGAGGGGTAATAGTAGGCGGGCAGGCGGGCAGGAGCGGGAGAACAAGCGACAAGGAGGCGGAGGTGGGTCGAGCGAGGTGGGCGATGGTGGTCGCGCTGGTCCTGGCCTGCACGCCGTCGCCAGGGGAGGGGCAGGGGCGGCGGACGACGCTGGCGGAGTTCAAGCAGCTGCAATGGATCGCGGGGACGTGGCGAGGGAGTGGAGGGAGTTACCCCTCCTTCTTCGAGGAGTACCGGGTCGTGGACGACTCGACGATCGCGATGCGGTCGTTCAAGGATTCCACGCTCAGCGCGGTGGGCGACTCGTCACGCATCGAGCTCAGGGGCGGGCTGGTCTACAGTCGCGGCGAAGGCCCGGGGTCGGTGGCGACCGAGGTCACCTCGACACGGGTGCGCTTCATGCCGCAGGGCCGCGCGGGCGGCGGGTTCAGCTTCGAGCGCATCTCCCCCGATGAATGGCGCGCGACGCTGCACCCGGCGGCAGCGGGAGGGAAGGAAACCATCTACCAGATGCGGAGGATAGGGAACTGAGACGGGCGGGACGCGGGTGGTGATCGGGGGGTCGGCGGCGGTCGATCGAGGAGGCCGAGTTCGGGGCCTCGGTGAACGGGGCTAATCGGTAGCGGCCCGCTTCCGGGCCCGCGCGGCCTCCATCGAGCGGATGAAGTAGGGATACAGCGGCACACTGATCAGCAGGGCCACGAACGCCCGGACCACGGTGCCGGGGTCGCCCCCGATGACGGTGGCGAGGCAATAGGCAACCGCCGCGAGCGCGATCCACTTGTAGAGCTGGAAGGTCTTCCTCGGCAGCTTGTGGTCGTGCACGACCTTCACGACCGCCACCGCGGCATAGATGTACGGTACGACCGCGAGAATGACGGCCAGGTCGACGATCCGGCTGAACTGGTCCGCGATGGTCGGCGACATGGTGGCGAACAGCACGATGGTCATCAGGACGCCGACGATGGCGAGACCGCGGCCGGGCACGCCGTGGCGGTTGAGCCGGGCGAAGACGGACGGGAACATGCCGTCATCGGCCGCGGCCTTGGCCGACTGCCCCACCAGCAGCATCCACCCGCCGAGGGATCCCACCGACTTGAGCACGGCGCACGCGGCGATGATCACCATCGCCGTGGTCCCGAGCGCGAGCCGTGCCGCCTCGGCGAAGGGGGCGTGGGAGGTCTGGAGCTCCGCGTTGGGGATGATCCCCATGATGACGGTGGAGCTCAGGATGTAGACGACGGCCGAGAGGCCGAGGCCGATCATCGTCGCCAGCGGGATGTTGCGCTTCGGGTTCTCGATCACGCCGGCAGAGACGGCGGCGCTCTCGATGCCCATGTAGGCCCAGAGCGCGATGGACGCGGCGCGGGTGACGGCGCTCGCGCCGGACCCGCCGCTCACGTTCCAGCCCTCCCGGAACGTGGCGGCGTCGAACCAGAACCAGCCGAGGAACGCGATCCCGAGGATGGGGATCAGCGCCAGACTCATGGTCCAGGTCTCGAGCCAGCCGACGACGCGCGGCCCCCGGATGTTGACGAGGGTGAGCAGCCAGATCACGCCCGCCGTGGCGAAGACGCTCGCCGGCGGGGTGCTGATTGGGGGGATGAATTCCGCGAGGTAGCCCACCGCGGCCACCGCGATGGCGATGTTCCCGATCCAGTTGCCGAACCAGTAGACGTAGTTGGTCTGGAAGCCGACGTAGGGACCGAGGAAGTCCCGCGCGTAGGCGTAGGGTCCCCCCTCCTGCGGGTCCAGCTCACCCAGCTTGGCGAAGACGAGGCCGAGGGCCGCGGCGCCGGCGGTCGCGATGATCCACCCGAAGACGGCGATGCCGCCCACCGAGGCGAGGTTGGCGGGCAGCAGGAACACGCCGGTGCCGATCATGTTGCCGGCCACGAGCATCGTGGCCTGCAGCAGCGTCATCTTGCGCGCGGGGTCGCTCACCGGACCTCCCCCGCCGCCTGCACGCAGAGGGCGAGCAGCCCGGCCGCCACCTCGCGCATCACCTTCCGCATCTCGGGGTAGGGCGGGTGGAACGGGGTGGAGGCGCGGCTCCGGCCGTACTCCACCGTGAAGGCCAGCAACTTGCCCTTGCGCCGGTCCACGAACTGGCGGCTGTAGGCGTAGTCGTCGGAGGCGCCGGCGGTGGGGTAGAGCCCGACCGAGGGCTTCACCCGGTAATCGCGTCCGCGCACGGCGTGGATGGCCGCCGCCATCCGCCGGCCCGCTCGCACCGCCGCCCGCTCGTCCTCCGATGGGATGTATTCCCGGTATCCCTCGTCGTGGATCCGGCCACGCACGCCGTCATAGGCGGCGTTGCGGAAGCTCATTCGCGGACTGCTGGATTGGTTCTCGTCGCTGCCCCAGCTGTGCAGGATGGTCTCGCCGTAGCTGTGGATGTCCACGTAATAACGGGTGCGGGGGAAACGGTCGAGCAGCCAGATGACGTTCCGAGTCTCGGGCTCGGAGGCAGCGCGGGGCCCCACGTAGGTCTCATAGTCCGAGGGGTGGAAGGTGCTCGCCACGGTACCGGGCGCGAAGTGCCGGTCGAAGCGCCAGAGGAAGGGGAAATTCCGGTTCACGTCCACCCCGACCGACCGGCTGCCGCGGCCGCGCGGCGCGGGCCGGCGATTCTTCCGCCACATGGGGTGGCGCTCCATGCTGTAGCGCCGGCCATCGGGGTTCACCTGGGGAAAGAGCACCACGTCGAGGCGCTCGACGATGGCGCGCACCTGCGCCGCGGTGACGGTGCGCCGGCCGAACCGTATCGGCTTCCGGTCGCGATAGGCGCGGAGCAGGCGCATGGCGAAGTAGACCAGGATGTCGGGCCCGCCCCACTCCCTACCGTGCACGCCGGCAATGAAGCAGACGGCGGGCCGCGGGGTCCCGTTGCCACGGCCGATGCGGACGGCGTGACAGCGCCGCTTCTCCCAGGTCCGGTGGGGCAGCGGGATCCGCTCGAGGCAGGCTGCATGGTTCCCCTCGCCCAGGGCGAGGGCCGCCTCGATCTCGTCAGCGGTGAGGTAGCCGCCGCCCCAGATGACGTCGCCGTAGCGTCCCTTCTTCAGCCGCTCTGCCGCGCCGGCCCTGCCTTCCGCCTGGCGCGAGCGGGCGTGGGCATCGACCGCCTCGAGCGGGGTGACTCCATAGCCCTTCTTCCGGAGCCACTCGACCTTTCCCGCGGGGACGTACGCGTCCACCACGATGCCCCGGCGGTCCTCCCGAAAGCCCACCACCACGACCCGGAGCCTGGCGCCGAGCTCGGTCAGGTGGCGCCGGTCGCGGCCGGTGATCGCGACGTGGAGGGTTGCCATGCCGGATCTGCCGCCCTCGCTCAGCGCCGGCGCCGAGTGGCCTTCTTCAGGCACTGCACGTAGTAGACGCCGTCCCGGTTCTCCACGCCGTGGGTGTCGTGGCCGAATCCGGGGAACTTCGCGTCCCACTCCGCGAGGGCCCGCAGGTAGCCCAGGTAGGGGCCGTCCTGGGGCCCGGTGGACTCGCCCGGCATCAGCATCGGGATGCCGGGCGGGTAGGGCACCACGCTGGTGGCGAGCACATGGTTGGCCAGCTTCCCGAGCGGGACATGCTCGATCTGGTCGCGCACCAGGTACTGGTAGGCATCGCTCGGCGTCATCACCGGGGTTGGCAGGGTCGAGAACGCCTCGGCGAGCCAGTGGGTCTGCCGGGTCCGGCCGAGCATGGCGAACATCTGGTCGGCGAGATCGCGGAGCCCGAGCTTCCCGTACGGGCCGGGGTGGTTGGCGACGAGCTCGGGGAGGGCCTCCGGGAGGGGAGCGTTGGCGTCGTAATCGCGCTTGAAGTCGAGCAGGGCGTTGAGGAGCGTGCCCCACTTCCCCTTGGTGATGCCGATGGAGAAGAGGAAGAGGATGGTGAAGTCGGTGGTCTTCTCCACCTCCACCCCACGGTTGTGCAGCCAGGCGGTGAGCAGGGACGCGGGAATGCCGCGCCGGTCGAGGCCGCCCTTCGCCGCCACGCCGGGCGTCACGATGGACACCTTGATCGGGTCCAGCATGCAGTAGCCGTCCTCGAGGTCGGCGAACCCGTGCCAGGCCTCTCCGGGGTGGAGCACCCAGGCGTCGGGCTCGGTGGCGAGGAACCTGGGCGACGCGTCCTCGAACCGGACCTTCCGGCGGCTCCGGCCCTCCCGCACCGTCGCCGGATTCCAGGTATCGAAGAACCAGTCGCCCTTGTCCGCGAACTCGCGGTGCACGCGGCCCATCGCCTGCCGGAACGCGACGGCCTCCTCGATGGACTCGCTGGTGAGGGCGAGGCCGCCGGGCCCGTCCATCATCGCCGCGGTCACGTCGTTGGAGACGATGATCGGGTAGAGCGGCGACGTCGAGGCGTGCATCATGAACGACTCGTTGAACCGGGCGTGCGGGATCGCGCCCCGGCCGTCGCGGATGTGCAGGAAGGAGGCCTGGGACAGCGCCGCCAGCAGCTTGTGGGTGGAATGGGTGGCGAAGACCGTGGGTCCCTTGTGGTCCCGCGGGTCGCCGTGCATCCCGTGGCGGTCCCGGTAGAGCGGGTTGAAGCGGGCGTAGGCGTACCAGGCCTCGTCGAAGTGGATGCGGTCGACGCTGGGATCGAGCAGCTCCTCCAGGCGCCGGGCGTCGTAGCAGAGCCCGTCGTAGGTGGAGTTGGTGATCACGGCGTAGACCGCCCGGGGGTCGGCGCCGCGGGGGAGCAGCGGATTCCCCTTCACGGCGGCCTTGATGGCGGCGGCGCGAAGCCGCCCGGGCGGGATGGGCCCGATGATCCCGTAGCGATTGCGGAGCGGCACCAGGTAGGTGGGGATGGCGCCGGTCATCACGAGGCTGTGCTCGATGGACTTGTGGCAGTTCCGGTCGCAGAGCGCCACCTGGTTCCGGCCGACCGCGGCCATGAAGATGACGCGATTCGAGGTGGAGGTCCCGTTGGTGACGCAGTAGGTGCGGTGCGCACCGAAGACCCGGGCGGCATACCGCTCGTGCTCGCCGATGGCCCCGGTGTGGTCGAGCAGGGAGCCGAGCGCCCCGACGCTGATCGAGAGGTCGGAGCGGAGGAGGTTCTCGCCGAAGTAGTCGAAGAAGACCCGCCCCACCGGCGACTTGAGGAACGCGGTGCCGCCGGTGTGCCCCGGCGTGTGCCAGGAGTACTCGTAGACCTGGCTGAAGCGCATGACGGCCGCGGCCAGGGGTGGGAGCATGACCTCGAGGTAGCGGCGGATGGCGGCGACCACGCGCCCGCCCACGAACGCCGCGGTGTCCTCCAGCATCCAGACGAACTCGTCCACCATCTCCATCACGTCCACGGGGATGGCGGTGGCCTCGCCGCGCTCGGCCAGGAGGAAGATCGGGATCCGGTCGTTGCGTGACCGGACGAACTCGATCAGACGCCTGGCGCGCACGTGCCCCTTGTCGCCCTCGAGGGTCCAGTCCACCAGCAGGACGTGGATGGCCGAATCGGAGGTCACCACGGACATCCCGTCCTCGGCACTGGTGGCCTCCACCACGTCGACGGCCCGGGCCCTGAGCTCCTCGACCAGGGAGCGGACCGCCCGACCCTCGGCGGTCGGGCTGGCCAGCTCGTCGTCCACCACGAGCGCCCGCATGCTCAGGCGCCTCGCGCTACGCTCGATCATTGCTTGTCTCCGT
>JBOHSQ010000196.1:0-6182 GCA_050733295.1 Gemmatimonadales bacterium | reverse complement strand
AGGTGGCATCGTCTGCCACCCGGACGACGACTCGAACGAGGCGAAGCTGTTCGGCATCCGCGGCGTGGCGGTGGCCTACTCGCCGGCGGCCGCGCCGCGGGTACCGGTGCCGGGCCGGGTGGAACTGGGCCTGGAGCTGACCTACCTGACCGAGATCGATTCGCTCACCGCCGTCCCGGAGACCTGCTACCCCGGGAAGGCCGCCGACAACGTCAACATCCTCTCGATCCTGCCGCGCCCCCGCATCCTGGTGGGACTTCCCGCGGGATTCGCGTTCGATGGCAGCTGGGTGCCGCCCATCCGATTCAGCGGCGTCAAGGCCAACCTGTTCGGGCTCGCGCTCAGCCGTCCGCTTCCGATCGCGGGGGGGCGGGGCCTCGTCACCCCGCGGCTGCATGCCACGCTGGGCGAGGTGCATGCGCCGGTGACGTGCCCCGAGGAGGCGCTCGACGACCCGACTTCCGCGTGCTTCAACGGCACCGAGTCGGACGACTCGTATCAGCCCAATCAGCTGGGGGTAGACGTGTCGCTGGCCTGGCCGCTCGGCGCCCGATTCACGCCCTACGGAGGGGTCGGGTGGGAACATCTCGACCCGACCTTCCAGGTCAACTTCACGAATTCCCAGGGCACCCTCGACGACACCAAGGTGCTGGTGACGCTCGAGCGCGCCGTGGTGTTCGGCGGGCTCACCTGGGCCGCGGCCGACCAGCTGCGGGTCTCCGGGGAGTTCTGGGCGGCCCCGGCCGACGCCGTCACCGCGCGCGCCTACATCAGCTACACGCTCGGGACGGGCCGCAGTCAGTAATTGACCTGCAGTCCCGTGGTGAAGACGGTGTCGGTCTCCTCGAAGCCGGGCTCGGGCTGGCCGTCGTAGCGGACGAGATAACCGACCTTCACGGCGAGGTGGGTGGAGAGCGGGGCCACGAGCGCCGCCTCCGCGTCGGCGCGCAGGTCATCCGAGTCGTCGAGGTTGGGCAGCAGCTGCCCGCCCAGCGTGATCCAGGCCCCCGCCTTCAGCACGTGCTTGTAGAGCCCGGCCAGCCGTGCCGCCGCGTACTGCCGCTCGACGTCCAGGACGTTGCGCTCCTGGATGAAGCTCATGCCCGCCTCGAGCGCCAGGGTGTCGCGCGGCGCGAGGATCGGCTTGTAGCCAAGGCCTATGCCCTCGCTGAAGCGGCGGCTGATGCCCGCGAAGGGGTCGCGGAAGAAAGCGCCGAGGACGTAGGCGGAGATCCGGTCGGTGAAGTCGTAGTCGGCGCGAAGCCCGCCGCCCATCTGGTTCGCCTCGGTCTCATCCTCGCTCTGGCTGTACACCCAGGTGAAGGTCTGGGTGAAGCGCCAGGGCGACCCCGGGTCGTACGTCAGCTTGTCGCCCGCATTGAGCGTCTGCAGGTCCGCGTTGCCGCTGGTGACGACGTAGCCCAGGTCGGCGGTGAACGCCCAGGGCCTGGGAGGCGCGGGGACGCTGTCCTGTGCGGTCAGGGGCGCAGGCAGGAGTACGGCGAGCGCGAGGAGGTGGAGGCGCATGGGGCCGGGAAAGTAAGAGGTGAGACTGGGACGTGAGCCGTTCAGGCTGCGTGCCGGAAGCGGCGGCGGTCGAGCCAGGCGAGCACCAGGCAGAGGTGGATCGTGACGAAGCTCTCGAGGCACCAGACGCAGAAGACCCGGAGCACGATCCACTCGCCGTACTTGAGGCGCCAGGTGAAGAGCACGCCGAGGACGATGAGGCTGAGCAGCGCGGTGGAGATCCAGCGTCGGCCGGCCAAGGCCGGGAGGGTGCCGAGGACGGCAAGCACGGTGATGGCGCCGTAGCCGATCGCGCCGATGAGGGCGACGTCCACGCCGAGCCATCCCGGGCGGCCCAGGATCGGGACGTCGGGGCCCGGGAACCAGCCGTATGCGCTCATCTGGGCCACTTCGCATCCACCGCCACCGGAGCAGGTCAGTGGGCCGGTGGCGCCGATCTTCCAGAGGTGGAGGTAGACCGCGACGAGGGCCGCGATGAGGGCGAGGACCGCGATGGCCATCCGCCACCGGACATCTCCGGCAGCGGATGACACCTGAGCTGGAGCGGCGACGGAGGTCACCGCGGGAAGGTAGCAGGGGACGGGCAGGACGGGCGCCCGCCGCCCACCAACATCACGGCTGCTGGAGCGGTGCCAGTGCCGGCGCGGGCTCGCGCCCGCGGCGGCCGTGCCCGAACCGGCGCGCCAGCGCTTCGCGACCGTCGGCGAAGATCTCGTAAACCGTCGGGATCACCAGCAGCGTGAGCAGGGTCGAGGTGATCACGCCCCCGATCACCGAGACGCCGAGCGGCTGGCGGAACTGGGCCCCCTCGCCGCGCCCGAGCGCCACCGGGATCATGCCGGCGATCAGGGCGAACGTGGTCATCAGGATGGGCCGGAGCCGGATGGCCCCGGCCTCGATCAGCGCCTCCCGGATGGGCTTCCCCGCCTCGTGGCTCCACTTGGCGAAGTCGATGAGCAGGATGGCGTTCTTGGCCACGATACCCATCAGCAGGATCACCCCGATGAGGCTCATGATGTTGATGGTGAGCCCGGTGATCGCGAGGGAGAGCATCACCCCGATCAGGGAGAGCGGCAGCGACATCAGGATGGCCATGGGGTCGAGGAACGACCCGAACTGCATCACGAGGATCAGGTACATCAGCAGCACCGCCACCCCGAGGGCGAGGAAGATGTTGCCGAAGACCTCGTTCTGCTGCTGGGCGTCGCCGCCCACGGAGAGCCGGACCCCGGCCGGCAGCTCGAGCCGCGGCAGGCCGGCCTGCACGTCGGCCATCACCTCGCCGGTGGAGCGGTCCTGCACGTTCCACTCGACGTTGACCACGAGGTCGCGGTCGAGGTGGTTGATCACGGCGGGCCCCACGTCGGAGCGCACCTGGACCACCTGGCCGAGCGGGACCGTGCTCGGCGCGGCCGTGACGCCGCCCGCCACGGTGAGCGGCAGGCGGCGCAGGTCCTCGGCGCGGGTGCGGGCCTCGGGAGCGAGGCGGACGGTCACGTCGCGGGTCTCGCCCGCGGGGTCGACCCAGTCACCCACGTCGAGCCCCGCAAAGGCGGGCCGGAGCGACTGGGCCACCTGCCCTACCGTGAGCCCGAGCGAGCCAGCCAGGCCGCGGTCGAGCTCGAGGGTGAGCTCGGGACGCTGGCCCTTGCTGGACAGCGAGACGTCCACGGCACCCGGCGTCTGCTCGACCAGGGCGCGGATCTTCTCCGCGGCCTCGCCGATCGAGGCGATGTCAGGGCCCTTGATCTCGAGCTGGAGCTGCTTGCGCCCGCCGCCGAAATCGCTGGTGAAGACGGCGGTCTTGAGCCCGCCCAGCTGCCCGAGGCGGCCGCGAATCTGCGCCGCGATGGTCTCGGCGTCCTCGCCGCGCTCGTGCTTGGGCGTGAGGCGGACGTAGATCAGGCCCTCGTCCACGGCGCCGCTGGTGGGATCGCCGAGGGTGACGTACGTGTGCACCACCTCGGGATGGGCGCGGATGATGGCGTCCGCCGCCTCCGCGCGCGCCCGGGTGTAGGCCAGGTTCGATCCCGGCGGCGTTTCGAGCGAGACGTTGAACTCGGAGCGGTCGTCGAGCGGGAAGAAGCCGACGCCCACCTTGCCCCACACCGGCACGACCCGATAGAGCCCGAACGCCAGCACCAGGCCCCCGAGGAGCGCCGCGGCGCGGATCCCGCGCGGACGCCGGCCCACCAGTCCCCAGACGCCAAGGCCCATGCCCGCCATCAGGCCGAGGAACCCCGCCACGCCCTTCATCGGCAGGGTGAACGAGGCGAGGAAGGTGCCCAGGGCCACGAGCACCATCGCAGCGCGGTGGTCCAGGGCCCAGGCGATGACGCCCCGGTAGCGCTGCGCCACCCGGTCGAACCAGCGGTTGAAGCGGTCGAGCAGGCGGGTGATCCAGGACTTCCGGTGCTCCGGCAGATGGGGATCGGCCCAGTACGCCGAGAGCATCGGGTCGAGGGAGAAGCTGACGAAGAGCGACACCAGCACCGAACAGGCGATGGTGAGCGCGAAGGGCTTGAACCACTGGCCGCCCACGCCGGGCATGAATGCGATGGGCACGAACACCGCGAGGATCGAGAACGTGGTGGCGGCGACGGCGAGGCCGATCTCGCTCGTGCCCTCGCGCGCAGCGGTATAGTGGTCCTTCCCCATCTCCACGTGGCGCACGATGTTCTCGCGGACCACGATGGCGTCGTCGATCAGGATGCCGATCGCGAGGGAGAGCCCGAGCAGCGACATCGTCTCGAGCTTGAAGCCGAAGGCCCAGACGGCGATGAAGGACGCGAGCACGCTCACCGGCAGCGCGAGGCCGGTGATGACGGTGGAGCGCCAGGAATTGAGGAAGAGGAAGACCACCAGCACGGTGAGCACCGCGCCCTCGACCAGCGTCTCCTCCACGTTCCGGACCGCCCGGGTGACCCGGTTGCCGGAGTTCTTCACCGCGTGGATGGTGGTGCCGGCCGGCATGGTCTCCTGCAGCCGCTCGACCCGCCGCAGCACCTGGTCGGCGACGTCGGTGGTGCTGTAGCCCTTCGACTTCTTCACGTCGATTCCCACGGCATCGCGCCCGTCGAAGAGCGCCAGGGTGCGCTGCTCCTCGGTGCCGTCGCGCACGATGGCGAGCTGGCCCAGGCGGATGAGCACGCCGTTCCGCTCGGCCACGACCAGCTGCTCGAAGTCGCGCGGGCCGTCGGGGCGGCCCTGCAGGCGGATGGCCCGCTCCTCCCACTCGCCGGTCACCCGCCCCACCGGGGCCGCGAGGTTCTGCGCTTCCAGCGCCCGGGCCACCTCGGACACCGACACGCCCGCCGCCTCGAGCGCCTCGGGCCGAAGCTCGACGGTGAGCTCGCGCTCGAGCTTGCCGGCCACGATCACCTCGGCCACACCCGGGATGGAGCGCAGCTCGCGGGTGATGCCGGGATCGGCGAGCCGGGTGAGCTCCGCGGCGGACAGCGAGTCCGACGCCAGCGCAAGCGAGACGATGGGCCGGTCGGTGTCGTTGAGCTTCTTGATGATCGGCTCCTCCATCTCGACCGGCAGGTCGTTCCGGATGCCCGAGATGGCGTCGCGGATGTCCTGCGTGGCCTCGAAGAGGGGCTTCTCGAACACGAACTCGACCATCACGATGGCGAAGCCGTCCTGGGCCTCGCCGTTCAACTTCTTCACCCCGCTGATCGAGGCGATGGCCTCCTCGACCGGGTCAAGCAGCTCCTTCTCCACCGTCTCGGGCGAGGCGCCGGGATAGGGGATGGCGACCGAGACGTAGGGGGGCGCGACGTCGGGGAATTCATCGGTCTGCAGCTTGAAGAGCGCGATGATGCCGCCCACGACCAGGGCGAGCATCGACACGATCGTGATGACCGGCCGGCGGATGGCGAAATCGGAGATCAGCATGGCCGGGTCCTCAGCGCGCCGGCTGCGCGGGCGAGCGCTCGGCGATGGCCTGTACCCGCACCGGGGTGCCCGCCGGCAGGGCGCGGGGGCCGCCGAGGAGGAGGGTGTCGCCGGCCGCGAGGCCGGAACGGACCTCGACCCGCTCGGTCACGGGGTCTTCGAGTCCGAGGGTCACCTCCACGCGCTCGGCCACCCCGTTGCGCACGCGGGTGGCGGTGGGGCGGACACCGCGGGTGTCGAGCGCGCTCCGCGGCACGACGACGCCACGGCGGGTTTCGGTGATGACCCGCCCCTCCGCGAAAAGGCCGGCCACGATACGCATCCCGGGATTCGGGAGGGTCACGGCGAGTGTGACCTGGCGGCTCACCGGATCCACCGTGGGGCTGATCCTCGTGATCTTCCCGGTGAAGGTCTCGCCCTCGATGCCGCTCAGGGTGAAGTCCACGGCGGTTCCGGTTCGCAGGCCGCGGAGGGCCTGGGGCGGCACCGAAGCGTCGAGCCGGAGGCTCGAGGGGTCGACCACGGTGAGGAGTGCGGTGCCGGGCGAGACCACATCGCCCGCGCTCGCATTGCGTTCGCTCACCACGCCTGCGAACGGCGCGCGGACGGTGGCCTTGGACAGCGTCATCGAGGCCGAGGTGAGGCGTGCCTGCGCGTCGGCCAGGGCGGCCTCCGCGGTGGCGACCGCGCGCGTGTCGTCCTCGAGCGTCCGGTCGCTCACTGCACCGGCGGCGCGGAGCCGCTCGGAGCGGTCG
>JBOHSQ010000195.1:0-3615 GCA_050733295.1 Gemmatimonadales bacterium | reverse complement strand
GCCCTCGTCGACCTCGGCTGGGAGATCGTGTCCACCGGTGGCACCGCCGGCACGCTCCGGGCCGCGGGCGTGCCGGTGACACCGGTCGAGAGGGTCACCGGATTCCCGGAGATCCTCGACGGTCGGGTGAAGACGCTGCACCCGATGGTGCACGGGGCCCTGCTGGCGCGGCGCGACAATCCGCAGCATGCGCAGGCGCTCGAGGGGCATTCCATCGTGCCGATCGAGCTGGTCGCGGTGAACCTGTATCCCTTCCAGGCCACGGTGGCGAAGCCCTCGGTGTCCTTCTCGGACGCGATCGAGAACATCGACGTGGGCGGGCCCTCGATGCTCCGCTCCGCCGCGAAGAACCACGAGTTCGTCCTGCCGGTGGTGGACCCCACCGACTACGGCATGGTGGTCGACCTGCTGCGGAAGGGGGCAATCCCGCCCGCGACGAGGAAGACGCTCGCCGCGAAGGTGTTCGCCCACACCGCGGACTACGACGCCGCCATCGCCGGCTGGCTCGCGGGGCGGGAGGAGGCGATGCCGGAGCACCTGGCCGTCTCGATGGAGCGGATGCAGCAGCTCCGCTATGGCGAGAACCCGGGGCAGCGGGCCGCGCTCTACGTCTCCGAGGAGCCGCGCGGCATGCGGGACCTCACCCAGCGGCAGGGCAAGGAGCTGTCCTTCAACAACCTGCTCGACGTCGACGCCGCCGTCACCGCGGTGGCGGCGTGGCGGAACCGGCCGGCTTGCGTCGTCATCAAGCACACGACGCCCTGCGGGATCGCGGTCGGGCTCACCGCCCTCGAGGCCTTCCGGCGGGCGCGTGCCACCGACCCGGTGTCGGCCTTCGGCTCGGTGGTCGGGTTCAACACCGTGGTGGATGCGGCGACGGCCGAGGCGATGCAGGACCTGTTCGTCGAGGTCGTGGTGGCGCCGGCGTTCGCCGACGAAGCCCTGGGGGTGTTCGCGGCAAAGAAGAACCTGCGGGTCGTCGAGCTGCCGGTGCCGCACGGCGAGGTCGGCCTCGACTTCAAGCGGGTGCGGGGCGGGTTCCTGGTGCAGGACCGCTTCGTCTTCAACCCCGCCGAGGACGGCTGGAAGGTCGTGACCGAGCGCAAGCCGACGGAGGCGGAGTGGAACGACCTCCGGTTCGCCTGGGCCGCGGTGGCGTCGGTCAAGTCGAACGCCATCCTGCTCGCGCGGGACGAAATGGCGATCGGCATCGGCGCCGGGCAGATGAGCCGGGTCGACAGCTCCTACCTGGCGGTCCACAAGGCGCGCGTGGCCGGGCACGACCCGAAGGGAAGCGTGCTCGCCTCCGATGCCTTCTTCCCCTTCCCCGACGGGGTGGCCGAGGCGGCGAACGCCGGCGTGAGCGCCATCATCCAGCCGGGCGGCTCGGTCCGCGACGCGGACGTGATCGCCGAGGCGTCGCGCCACGGCCTCGCGATGGTGCTGACCGGCGCCAGGCAGTTCCGGCACTAGCACAATCCTCGTGGACCAGCCCCTCCGGACCCCGTACCGCTGGGCCGCCCTCCTGGGCGCGGCGGTGTTCGTCCTCTACGTGGTGACGCTCGCGCCCACGACAGCGTTCTGGGACACCTCCGAGTACATCGCCGCCGCGTGGGTGCTCGGCATTCCCCACCCGCCCGGCAACCCGCTCTTCGTGCTGCTCGCCCACGTGTGGGGGATGCTGCCGATCGCGGCGGACTACGCCGTCCGCATCAACCTGTTCGCCGCGGCCACGGGCGCGGCGGCGGCGGCGCTCTGGTTCCTGATCGCGGAGCGCTGGCTCCGGGGCGTGGTCGAGGCGCGGGGGCCGCGCCTGCTCGCGGCGGCGGCGGGGACGCTGGTGGGCGCCACGATGTGGACCGTCTGGAACCAGAACACCGTCAACGAGAAGGTGTACACGGTCGCGGTCCTCACCATGGCGCTGGTGACCTGGCTCGCGGTGCACTGGGGCGATGACGCACCCGGCCCGCACCGGGACCGCTGGCTGATCCTCATCGCCTACATCGTGGCGCTGTCGAGCACCAACCACCTGATGGGCGTGCTGGCCGCGCCGGCGGTGGCGATCTACGTGCTCTGGCGCGACTGGCGGGTGCTCACCCGCTGGCCCGTCGTCGTGGGCATCGTGCTGGCGGTGATCGTCGGGATTTCGGTCAACTACCTCTTCCTGCCGATCCGGGCGGCCCAGTTCCCGGCGATCAACGAGGGCGAGCCGGTCGGGTTCTTCAGCCAGGCGCTGCGGGAGTTCCTGGGGCGCACCCAGTACCTCAAGCCGTCGGTCCTGGACCGCCAGGCCGACTTGTCGTCGCAGCTGGGCAACTACCTGCAGTACTTCTCCTGGCAGTTCGCCCGCGACTGGGGCCGGTTCGGCCGCGGGGTGGCCGTGATCTTCGGGGCCCTGGGGCTCTGGGGTCTGGGGAACCTGGTGCGGCACGACCGGCGCGCCGGGTGGGCTGCGTCCGCGATGTTCGCCACCCTCACCATCGCGCTGATCTACTACCTCAACTTCAAGTACGGCTTCTCCATCCATCCCGAGCGCTCGGGGCTGGCCCGCGAGGTGCGCGAGCGGGACTACTTCTTCGTGGGAAGCTTCGCCTACTTCGGCGTGCTGGTGTCGCTGGGCTTCGGCGCGGTGATGCGGGGCCTGGCCGAGGTGGCGGGCGGCGGCTCGCCGCGCTGGGCCGCCGGGATGCCGGTGCTGGCGCTGGCGTTGGTCCCGCTGGTGGGGAATTTCCGGACCGCCAGCCGCGCACACGAGACCGCAGCGCAAGTCACCGCGATCGACATGCTCGAGTCGGTCGAGCCGTATGGCATTCTCATCACCGCCGGCGACAACGACACCTTCCCGCTCTGGTACGCCCAGGAAGTGGAGGGCGCCCGGCCCGACGTCACCATCGCGAACCTGTCCCTGCTCAACACCCGGTGGCATTTGCGCCAGCTCCGGCGGCGCGAGACGCCCGCCTTCGACCCGGCCCGCTCGACCGGACCATGGGGCGGCCGGGAATGGCCGCAGCCGACCCAACCGGTATTCGCGCTGAGCGAGGCGCAGCTCGACACCCTGCCGGAGACAGCGAGCGTCGAGGCCGGCGCGGGAATCCGGCTGGACAGCCTCACCGTCCGCTTCGGGGCGAGCACCCTGTTCCTGAGCGACCTGGCGGTGCTGCTCCTCCTCCGTGACAACCTCGGCCAGCGCCCGATCTATTTCGCCTGGAGCACCGCCGGCTATGCGGACCAGACGTTCGGGCTGACCCAGCATCTCGTGACCGAGGGGATGGTGCGGAAGGTCTGGCCCACACCGGTGGTGGCGAACGACTCGATCGTGATGAGCCCGGGACTCGGGTTCTTCAGCATCCCCCGCACGCGGGAATTGCTCGGGCGGTATCACTGGCCCGAGGTGGCGCGAGCGCGGCGATTCGGATGGGTCGATATCCCCTCGGCGACGATGCTCAATCTGTACGCGATCGTTTACGCGGCCAGCGCCGAGACCTTCCTCACGCACGGCGACACCGTCTGGGGGGCGCGGGCCGACTCGATCGCCATGGCGATCGACCGCTCCATGCGGCCGACGGGGTCGCCCACCCTGGGCGGGCCGCTTGCCCGGCCGCCGCTGGGCGGGGA
>JBOHSQ010000194.1:0-8764 GCA_050733295.1 Gemmatimonadales bacterium | reverse complement strand
GTACGGCGCGGGTCGCCGCCACCACCAGGGACCGGGGAGCGCGGGCCAGCAATGCTGCGACGGCCGGGTCGCCCAGCAGGCGGTCGACGCCGGGGAGCCCTCGCCTCGCGTCGGTCACGGCCGGACTCCAGGCGGCGGAGTCGGCGGCGTCGTGTCGCGCTTCGCCGGCACCGTGTCACGGGGCGCGGGCTGGAGCGTGTCCGCCGGGGCCTTGGGACGCTCCGGGACCTCGAGGCCCGCGGTCGCCTCGCCGGCCACGCCGTTGGCGTTGCGGATGCCGGTGACCCGCACGAGATAGCTCCGCTTCTCCGCCAGCGGTTGAGCCATCCGGAGCACCAACTCCCTTGGCAGAGGATCCCGCTTGAATCCGCCGGCAGTGTCGGCCAACGCCGGCGGACGCCCCGCCTCGCGCGGTGGAGCCTGACGCGGCACCACCTGGCGTGGCACCAGGGGCGGTGCGGGTCGGGGCGCGGCCGTGTCGGCCGGTGCGCGCTTGGCCTTGGTCGTGTCCCGGGTCGGATACAGGGAGTCGTGCGCGGCGCGTAGGAGGAGCGTCGCCACCGGCACCGGGGTCGAGTCCGGCAGCGCCAGCACCTGAACAGCGGTGGCGGCGTCCACGCGCTGTGTCGGGTCGAGCACCTGGGTGAACGAGATCGTCGCCGTGAGGCTGTCGCGCAGCGAGACTGACTGGATGCGGGGCCCGATGGTGTCGCGCGGGAACGTCCAGAGGGCGAGGGAATCCGCCGCGGCGGTACGCACCCGCGCGCTGTCCCACCCCTCGCGCGCGTCGAATCGCCGGTTGTTGTTCTGGTCCACCGCGGCGTACACCAGGTATTCGCCGGCCGGCAGCGGCCGCAACCGGAACCGCCCGGTGGAATCGGTCACCGTCCGGTAGCGCAGGCTGTCAGGCAGGAGCATCGCCTCGATCACCGCGCGCACGGCGGGGCGTCCGGTGGTCCAGTCTCCCACCCGACCGGCGATCGATCCGTCCGGTACCGGTGCGCCCGTGCTGAACGTGACCGCCCGCCCGCTGTCGGCCCGGTTCTGCCGGAGGTCCCCGATGCCGGGAAGCAGCTCCACCCGGTACACCGTATTGGGCCGCCACCCCTCGCGAGGGCGCACGGTCACGCGCGAGCGCCGCCATGCCACCCTCGGGACCTGGCTGTCGGGCGAGAGCACGATCAGGCGCTCGAGGTCGCCGGTGCCGAGTCCCTCATTGGGCTGGGAACCTTCGGAGACCACCTCGTCGAACACGAACTCGACGTCGCCGTCGAAGCCAGGAAGCACCGCCAGCGAGTCGGGGGTGGTGGAGACCAGGACGGGCGGGCGGTTGTCCGGCGGGCCCCCGGGCGGGGGCTCGATCCGGGCGCAGGCCACGGCGAGCAGGAGGAGGCCCAGCGAGGGCAGCCTTGGGCCTGCGACCTTCCACCTTCGCGCGTTCCCCCTCACCCCAGCCGCGCGAGCTTCGACTCCAGCTCCTCCCGCTGTGCGCTCCATGACGCCAGCTTCTGCCGCTCCTTGTCGACCACGGTGGCGGGCGCGCGCGACACGAACTGCTCGTTGGCCAGCTTCTGCGCCTGCCCCGCGATGAGTCCCGCTAGTCGGTCACGCTCGGCGCCCAGCCGGGTCCGCTCGACCGCCACGTCCACCAGGTCGCTCACCGGGATGCTCACGCTGGTGCCGTCCGACAGGACCGACACCGCGCCCGAGTCCTCGTAGCGCTCCGGCTCGAGGACCAGCTGGTCCAGCTTGGCCAGGCGAATGATGGTCGGCGACTCGGCCACGTGCGCCGGATGCCGCCGTGACACGTACGCCGATACCGCCTTGCCCGGCGGCACGTTGTACTCCGCCCGCACCGCGCGGATCGCCTGCACCAGTTCCTGCACCAGGGTGAACTCGCGGAGCGCGCCGTCGTCGGCCGCGCGGGCATCCGGCCGGGGCCACGGCGCCAACGCGATCGACAGCCCCTCCGGCCGGGCCGGCAGCCGCTGCCACAGCGCCTCGGTGATGAACGGCATGATCGGGTGCAGCAGCCGGAGCGCCGCGTCGAAGGTCTGGGCCAGCACCGCCCGCGCCACGTCGCCGCCCCGCGCATCACCGTAGAGCCGCGGCTTCACCTGCTCCAGATACCAGTCCGCCAGGTCGCTCCACAGGAAGTGGTAGATGGCGAACGCCGCCTCGTTGAGCCGGAGCTTCTCGTAGTGCGCCGTCGCCTCGCGCACCGTGGCATCGCAGCGCGCGATGATCCACCGGTCGGCCAGCGACAGCTCGCCCCGGCCCACCGCGTGCGGCGCATCGGCGAGTGGCCGGGGCCGCTCGGACAGGTGGGAGAGCACGAGACGCCCCACGTTCCACAGCTTGTTGGCGAAGTTCCGGCCCGCGGCGAAGCTGCCGTCGAGGTCGTCGGGGTCGAGGATGACGTCGGTCCCCACCGCCATCCCGCTCACCACGGTGTAGCGGAGCGCGTCGGCGCCATACCGCTCCACCACCTCGAGCGGGTCAATCCCGTTGCCCAGCGACTTGGACATCTTGCGGTGCTGGGTGTCGCGTACGGTGCCGTGCAGGTACACGGTGTCGAACGGCACGTCGCCCCGGAACTCGAGCCCCGCCATGATCATCCGCGCCACCCAGAAGAACAGGATCTCCGGCGCGGTCACCAGCGTCGTGCCCGGGTAGAACCGGGCCAGGTCGGGCGTCTCGTCGGGCCAGCCCAGCGAGGAGAAGGGGACGAGCCAGCTGGAGAACCAGGTGTCGAGCACGTCCTCGTCCTGGCGTACCGCGCCGCCGCACTCGGGACAGCGGTCCAGGTCGGTGCGGCTCGACACCACCGCCCCGCAGCCGGGGTCCTGGCAGTACCACACCGGGATCCGGTGGCCCCACCAGAGCTGTCGGCTGATGCACCAGTCGCGGATGCCGGTGAGCCACTGCTCGAACTCGTCGCCCCGGCGCTCCGGCACGAACCGCACCTTGCCGGCGCGATAGGCCGCGAGCGCGGGCTCGGCGAGCGGCGCCATCTTCACGAACCACTGCTCCGACAGGCGCGGCTCCACCACGGTGCCGCAGCGGTAGCAGCGGCCCACCGCGTGCCGGTGCGGCTCCACCTTCCCGAGCAGGCCGAGCGCCTCGAACTCCTCCACCACCTTGCGTCGGGCCTCGAACCGGTCGAGCCCGCGGAACCGCTCCGGCACGGCGTCGTTCATTCGCGCGTCCGGCGTCATCACGTCGAGCTGGAGCAGGGCGTGGCGCGTCCCGATCTCGAAGTCGGTCGGGTCGTGCGCCGGCGTGACCTTCACCGCGCCGGTCCCGAACTCGGGGTCGACGGCGTCGTCCGCCACGACCGGGATCACCCGGTCGGCGAGCGGGAGCAGGAGTGCGCGCCCGACCAGCGCGGCGTAGCGCGGGTCCTCGGGGTGCACCGCCACGCCGGTGTCGCCCAGCATCGTCTCGGGCCGGGTCGTCGCCACGGTGACGTGGCCCGACCCGTCCGCCAGCGGGTAGCGCAGCCGCCAGATCCTGCCGTCGGTCTCCTGCTTCTCCGCCTCCTCGTTCGACAGCGCAGTGAGGCAGCGGGGGCACCAGTTGATGATGTAGAGCCCGCGGTAGATGAGGCCCCGCTCGTACAGCTGCACGAAGGCCTCGCGCACCGCGCGCGACATCCTGGGCTCGAGCGTGAAGTAGGTGCGGTCCCAGTCGCAGGAGGCCCCGATGGCGCGGAGCTGCCGCAGAATGGTGTCGCCGGTCTCGCGCACGTACGCCCATACCCGCGTCTCGAACCGCTCCCGGCCCAGGTCGAAGCGGGTGAGGCCCTCCTCGCGCTGGACCATCCGCTCCACGACATTCTGGGTGGCGATCCCGGCGTGGTCGGTGCCGGGCAGCCAGAGCGTGTCGCGGCCGCGCATCCGCTCGAACCGGATCAGCGCGTCCTGCACCGTGTTGTTGAGCCCGTGGCCCATGTGCAGGTTGGCCGTCACGTTCGGGGGCGGCATCATGATCACGTAGCGGCCGGCGCCGGCCCGGCTCCGGGGGCGGAACACCCCGGTGCTTTCCCACCAGCGGTAGAGTTCCTCTTCGTGGCTGGCGGGCTGGTATTGCGGAGGAAGCGGAGCGGTCAAGCGGACTGGTCCGCCAGGCGCAGGTCCGGGGCCGGCGGCAGGTCGTCCTCGCCGTGGACCAGGATCCGGTTTACCACGGCGTCCACGCCCGGGATGGCCTGCACCAGGCGGCCGGCGCGGGTCCGGCCCGACCGGGCGGCAACCCACCCCGAGAGCTCGACCACGCCGGCCGAGAGCCCGCGGGTCTGGAGATCCGCGCCCTGGAGCATGGGGTCGGCATCGAGCACGTTGGCGGCCGCCCGCGCGGTGGCCGCCGCCGAGAGCCGGATGGGCCGTTCGCCGGTCAGGTGCTGCAGCCGCGCCCGCGCCACTTCGCGGTGATGCACCCGCTCGCCCAGGAGCAGGCCCGCGACGAACCCGAGCCCCAGTCCGGCCAGGCTCCACGGCAGCGGGGAAGGCGGCTTCACGATACGGCGTCGGCCCACGGAATGATCCTCGTTCGCGGTAAGTTTCCGGCTCATTAACTTAACACGCCATGGCGGACGAACGCATCGAACTCGGCACCGGCGAGATCGCTCGCTGGCTCATCCTGGCCGCCCTCGTGTGGGTGGGCCTCGTGCTCTACTTCGCCGTCGGCGTCGACGCCCCGGTGCTGCTCCGGCCGACCGGTCTTGAGGGATTGCCGTGAGCGGCCTCCGCCTGACCTTGCCCGACGGGTCCGTGCGCGAGGTGCCCGCCGGGACCACGCCGCGCCAGGTGGCCGAGTCCATCGGTCCCGGGCTGGCGCGCGCCGCGCTGATCGCCCGGGTGGACGGCCGCTTCTGGGACCTGCACCGCCCGCTCGAGGCCGACGCCCCGTTCGCCATCCTCACCGAGCGCGATCCCGAGGCCCTCGAGGTCCTGCGCCATTCCGCGGCGCACATCCTCGCCACCGCCGTGCGCGAGCTCTTCCCCGGCGCCGGCATCGGTTTCGGCCCGCCCATCGAGGACGGCTTCTACTACGACTTCGACGTCCCGCGCCCGTTCACGCCTGAGGACCTCGCCGCCATCGAGCAGCGCATGGCCGAGGTCGCGAAGCGCGACTACCCGTTCGTGCGTGAGGTGGTGGACCGTCCGGAGGCCAACCGACGCTTCGCCGACGATCCGCTCAAGCTCGAGCGCATCACCGAGCTCGGGCCCCGGGAGGTCATCACCGTCTACACCGACGGGCCGTTCCAGGACCTCTGCCGCGGGCCCCACCTGCCGAGCACCGGGCGGCTCAAGCACTTCCGGCTGCTCAGCACCTCCGGCGCGTACTGGCGGGGCGATGAGAAGCGCCAGATGCTCCAGCGCATCTACGGCACGGCCTGGTTCCGCAAGGAGGACCTCGACGGGTACCTGACCCGGCTCGAGGAAGCCCGGAAGCGCGACCACCGGGTGCTGGGGAAGCAGCTCGACCTTTACTCCATCCAGGACGCCGTAGGGCCCGGCCTGGTCTTCTGGCATCCCCGCGGCGCGATGGTGAAGTGGCTCCTCACCCGCGCCGTGGAGGACGACAACCTCCGGGCGGGCTACGAGTTCGTCTACACCCCGAACCTGACCCGCGAGGAGCTGTTCCTCATCTCGGGCCACCTGCCCCTGTACGCCGAGAACCAGTTCCCGCCGATGGCGGCCGGCGCCGGCGAGGGCGAGGACGTGCGCTACCGGGTGAAGCCGATGAACTGCCCGATGCACGCGCTCATCTTCAAGGCGCGGCAGCGGAGCTATCGCGACCTGCCGATCCGGCTCTCCGAGGTGGCGAACGTCTATCGCAACGAGCGCTCCGGCACCCTGCACGGATTGCTCCGGGTGCGCGGGCTCTCGATGGACGACGCCCACATCTTCTGCACCCTCGAGCAGGTCGAGGACGAGATCTTCCTCTGCCTCGGCCAGGTGGACCGGCTGGTGCGCGAGGCGTTCGGCTTCGAGCTCGAGTTCGAGGTGTCGACCCGGCCCCCGGAGCGCCTGGGTGACGACGCCACCTGGGACCGCGCCGAGTCGATGCTCCAGGCCGCGCTCAACCGGCGGGGCATCCCCTTCCACGTGGATGCCGGCGGCGGCGCGTTCTATGGCCCGAAGATCGACATCAGGTTCCGGGACGCGATTGGCCGGACCTGGCAGGGGCCCACCATCCAGCTCGACTTCAACCTGCCGGAGCGGTTCGGGCTCGAGTACACCGGGCCCGACAACAAGCCCCACCGGCCCGTGATGATCCACCGCGCCATCTACGGCACGCTGGAGCGCTTCACCGGCACCCTTATCGAGCACTTCGCCGGGGCCTTCCCGGTCTGGCTCGCGCCGGAACAGGTGCGCGTGCTGCCCATCGCGGACGCGCAGGGTGAAGCCGCGCGCCAGCTGGCGGAGCGGCTCCGGGGCGCCGGGATCCGCGTCACGGTCGACGACTCGTCCCAGACGCTCAATTACCGCATCCGCGAGGGCGAGATGGCCAAGGTCCCCTACATGGCGGTGGTCGGGCAGCGGGAAGCCGAGGCGGGGACAGTGGCGGTGCGCACTCGTGGAAAGGGCTCGAAGCAGGAGATTCTGCCGGTCGAGGCGTTCGCCTCCCGCGTGGCCGGCGAGTCGGCGCGGCGCTCCCTGACGCCGTGAGCGCTCCCGAGGCGGGGGGCCTCCAGCGACAGATCCGCACGGGCGCACTCGCGCTCGCCATCGCGAACCTGCTGGTCGGCGCCGGCATCTTCGGCCTCCCCGGCCTCGTCGCGGCCGAGGTCGGATCCGCCGCACCCCTCGCGATCATCGGTTGTGCGGTGGTCGCCGGCCTCGTGGGCCTCTGCCTGGCGGAGGTGGGGAGCCGCGTCACCGCCTCGGGCGGGATGTACGCCTACACCGATGCCGCGTTCGGGCGCGTCGCCGCCGCGGTGGTCGGCACCCTCACCTGGTTCCTCTTCGGCGCCCTCGCCAACGCCGCGGTGTCGCTGCTGCTCGCGAGCACCGTGGCGCGGTTCGTCCCAGCGCTCGAGGGCGGCCTCCCGCGCACGATCTTCCTCGTCCTCGTCTACGCCGCCATTGCCGCCGTCAACATCCGGGGCCTCCGGGAAGCGATCCGCGCCACTGCCGTCATCTCGGTGCTCAAGTTCCTGCCGCTCGTCGCTCTCGTGGTCGCTGGGCTCTTCCTGCTCGAGCCGGCCAACCTCGAGGTGGAGGCCTGGCCGACCACCGACGGCATCGCCGCCTCGATCGTCATCGTCTATTTCGCCTTCGTCGGGACCGAGGGCGCCCTGAGCGCGAGCGGCGAGGTGCTCGAGCCGTCGCGCACCGTGCCACGGGCCATCGCGCTCGGGCTCGGGCTGGTCGCCATTCTCTACATCGGCCTGCAGGTGGTGGCGCAGGGCGTGCTCGGCCCGGTGCTGGAGCACTCCGGGGACGCCCCGCTGCTCGCCACCGCCCACGCGATGTTCGGGCGTGGCGGGGGAGCGATGATCCTCATCGCCACTGCGGCATCCACCCTCGGACTTCTCTTCGCGGACGTCATGACCATGCCGCGCGTGCTGTTCGCCCTGGGCAACGACCGGCTGATGCCGGGTGTGCTGGGACGCGTGCACCCGCGGTTCCACACCCCGCACGTTGCGATCGCCGCCTACACCCTCGTGTGCCTGGGGCTGGCCCTGAGCGGGACCTTCCGCCAGCTCGTCGTGCTCTCCTCGGCCGGCACGATGCTCATGCACTTCGCGATCGCGCTCGCCGTCTTCAAGCTCCGGCGCCACCCGCAGTACGCCACGGTGCAAGGGTTTCGGGCGCCGGGTGGCCCGCTGGTGCCCGGGCTCACGGCCGCAGCACTCGTCTGGCTCTTCTCCACCCTGCGCCCGGTGGAGCACCTGTTCCTGGCCGGGGTCTGCGTGCTGGCCGCCCTCCCGGCGCTGCTCCAGCGAAGGCGCCGCACCGCCGCGACGTAAGTCCTTTCGCGGCGCCGTTTCCCGCTCCTTCCCGCACCGTCGGGCCGCGTCCCGCCTTCCGGCCCTCCCGCCTTTCCGTCTATCTTTGTCGCAATGTCCGACCAGACCTCACCCGTCATCGTTTCCGCCGTCCGCACCCCGATCGGCCGCTATCTGGGAGGACTTTCCTCCTTCACTGCGCCCCAGCTCGGGGCGATCGCCGTGCGCGCCGCGCTGGAGCGGGCGAAGGTGGAGCCGTCGGCCGTCGAGGAAGTGATCCTGGGCCACGTGCTGCAGGGCGGTGCGGGGCAGGCACCCGCGCGGCAGGCCCTGATCCATGCCGGCATCCCGGGCACTGTCCCGGCCCTCACCGTCAACAAGGTCTGCGGCTCGGGCCTCAAGGCGGTGATGCTCGCCGCGCAGGCCATCAAGGCGGGCGACGAGCAGTGCGTGGTGGCCGGCGGCATGGAGGCGATGAGCGCCTCACCCCATTACGTCTACGGCTATCGCAACGGCGTGAAGGCGGGCAACCAGACCATCGTGGATGGCATGATCCACGACGGCCTGTGGGATTCGTTCGGCAACAATCACATGGGCGACTACGCGGAATACACCGCGAAGAAGGCCGGCATCACCCGCGAGGAGATGGACGTCTTCGCGCTCGACAGCCAGCGCAAGGCCGTCGCCGCCATGGAGGCCTGCCGGTTCAAGGCCGAGATCGTGCCGGTCGAAGTGAAGGGGAGGAAGGGCTCGACCTTCGTCGAGACCGACGAGGGCCCCCGCAAGGACTCCACGCTCGAGGGG
>JBOHSQ010000193.1:0-8543 GCA_050733295.1 Gemmatimonadales bacterium | reverse complement strand
CGCCACCACCACGCCGGGGCCGCGCAGCAGGTCGCGCGCCTGCCATGGCAGGTAGCCGATGGGATACGCGCTCATGACTCCTCCCCGACCGCTTCGCGGAACGCCGTCTCCAGCCGGCTGCGCTCGGGATAGAAGGCCTCGAGCACCGCACCGGCGGTCAGGAGTCGTGCGAGTCCGGCGGACAGCTCCGCCGACGTCCCGAGCACCCTGGCCTCGCGCCCCTCGGCGCCGGACTGCTCCGCGCCCGGAAACACCTCAAACAGCGAAGGATGCGGCGCGGCGAGGCGCACCCGGTACCACCCTGCGGTGGCTGGGACCCCCGGCTCCACCACCCGCTCGACCCTGCCGCGGTGGAGGATCGCAACCCGGTCCGACACCCGTTCCAGCTCGTCGAGGTTGTGGGAAGCAACCAGGATCACCCGGTCCGGGCGCCGCTCCTCGCGGACGATGTCCCGGAAACGTTGGGTCCAGAGGGGATCGAGCCCGTGGGTCGGCTCGTCGAGGACAAGGAGATCGTGCCTGCCGAGCAGCGCCTGTGCCAGCCCGAGCCGCTGCAGCGTGCCCTTGGAAAGCTGCTTCAACTGCTTGCCGGCGTGCTCCGCGAGGCCCAGCCGCTCGACCAGGTCGCTGGCGCGGCGTCGCCGTTCGGCCGCGTCGAGGCGGGCCAGCGCACCGGCCCGGTGGAGCGCGTCCACCAGCCGCCACCGCCCCGGCATCGCGATCAGCTCCGGCAGGTAGCCGGCGCCGTGCCGGCGCACGTACCTGCGCGGCTCCTGCCCGTCGATGCTGAGCCGGCCTTCGCTGGGAGCCAGGAACCCGAGCAGGAGCGAGACCAGCGTGGACTTCCCCGCACCATTCGGTCCGGCAATGCCGAGGACCTGGCCGTGCGCAACCGTGAGCGTGACGTCCGACAGTGCCTGGACGGCACGCCGGCGGATCAGGCTCCGGTAGGTCTTCCCCAGCCCGTCGAACGAGATCAATGGAAGAACGGGATCAGTGGATGATGCGGAGGACTCCCGCCTCGGCGCTTCCGCGAATGAAGGCTTCGGCATCGGTGACCGGGATGATCACGCCGGTCTCCGCGCGGCCCCGCCGGGCCAGCCCATGCATGAACTGGGTGAGCGTGGCATCCGACCACTCGTGGTCGGCGTCCTTCATCTGCAGGAGGATTTCCTCCCAGCTCCCGCGGAACAGCTTGCCTGTGAGGATGGCCACGAGGTGCGTGTCGGCCGCGGCGGCCCGCTTCTGCATGGCCTGCAGCTCCTGGTGCATGGCCCCGAACAGCTCGAGCTGGCTCGGGTCCCGGATCGTGCCGTCGGGCTGCTGGGCCTCCACTTCGGCCAGGAGCAGGTCCACCGTGTCGGGCTCCGCGGCGACCTCGCCCAGCCGCTGCAGCCAGGGCTGCAGTTCGGGGTCGTCGTCCGGCAGACGGTACGCCGCCTTCCGCAGTTCCACGTAGCGCCACAGTCCCAGCTCGTCGAAGTGGTCGTCCGGCTCGGTCCGCTCCAGGTGCCGAAGCGCGGCCTCGCTCTCGCCCCGGTCGTACAGCAGGTTGGCAAGATAGATCCGCGCCTCGGTGAAGTCGGGATCGACCTCGAGCGCGCGGCGGAGCCAGTACAGTGCATTCGACTCCCGCCCCAGCCGATGCGCCGTGTATCCCACGCAGGCCGATGCATCGGCCGACTCGGGCTGCGCCAGTACCGCGTACTCGAAGAACCGGTGGGCCGGCCCGAGCAGGCCCTCGCGGAAGAGCGCCCGCCCCACCTGCAGCATCAGGTCGTGGTCATCCTTGAAGCCCAGCTCCAGGATCCGGTCGAACGCCTGCAGCGCTGCCTCGCGCTGCCCGAACTTGAGCAGTACCTCGCCCAGGCCCGCAATAGCGTCCTCGTGATCGGGATCCAGTGCCGAGGCGCGCTCGAAGCCGTGCCTGGCCCACGCGAATTCCTCGCGCGCCAGGTGGGCGTACGCCAGTCCGACGTGAAGTTCGACGCTGCCTGGGTAGAGTGTCAGGCCCGCACGGAGGAGTTCGAGGGCTTCGTCGTAGCGACCTTCATTGTAGAGCTGGTGGGCGTGTTCATCGTACTCGTCGGAGCTGAGGAAGCGATCCGACATGCAGGAGGCCTCCACTCGGGCGGGTTGCACTAAGCTAAGACGTGTGGGCAACCCCCGCAATAGAAAGAGGGACAAGAATTTGGGTGTGTGGATTGCCGCCAGCATCCCCAAAATTATCCACACGTCCCTCGTCGCCCGTTCTGTCCGCCTTGTCCGTTTTTTCCCGTCCTGCCCGTCCTGCACGTCCTCCACGTCCTGCACGTCCTGCACGTCCTGCCCGCCCCGCCCGTCTTACCTGAGCAACCCGTGCGTTGCCACGTACCGCACCAGGTCCGCATTCGCCTCGAACCCCATCTTCTGCAGCAGTCGCGACCGGTACGTGCTCACGGTCTTCACGCTCAGGCCAAGTGTAGCGGCGATGTCCTTGACTGTTCGCCCGGATCCGAGGAAGCAGAGCACCTCGTACTCCCGATCCGACAGCGCTTCGTGCGCCGGTACGCCCGAGTCCGAGCGTAGTCTTCGCGCCAGGCGCTCGGCCAGGGCCGCGCTGACGTAGGTACCGCCCAGCGCCACCTTCCGGATCGCTTCGACCAGGGCCTCGGGCGAGTGATCCTTCGTCAGGTAACCCGCGGCACCGGCACGCAGCGCGCGCACTGCGTACTGGTCTTCAGGGTGTACGCTCAGCACCAGCACCCGAAGCGTCGGTTCGCGGGCCCGCACCGAGTCGAGCACGCCGAGGAATCCCGGCCCCGGCATCGATACGTCGAGGAGCAGGACATCCGCCGGCAGCCGGCCCACCTGCTCGAGCACCTCCTCCCCATCGCGTGCCTCGCCCACGACCCGCATCCCCGGCGTCTCGTCCAGGATCCGGCGAAGTCCCTCGCGGACCACCGGATGGTCGTCCGCCACGAGCAGCCGGATCATCCGGCGGCCGCCCCGAGGGGGAGGCGCACCGACACCTTCGTGCCGCGCGCACCGTTGCCGCCGATGTCTGCCGTGCCGCCGACGGCCCGCGCCCGTTCCCGGAGGCCGAGCAGGCCGAGCGCCGCCGGGCTGGAAGCCTCGGCCGGCGAGATTCCCCGGCCGTCATCCGACACCTCGAGGTCCAGCGCGGTGGTCGTTATCACGAGCCGGATATCCACCCGGCTCGCGCGTGCGTGCCGGGCGACGTTGGTGAGCGCCTCCTGCACGATGCGGAAGGCGGTGGTGGCGCGGCGGTCGTCCAGCCGGATCTGCGCTGCCTGCACGTCCAGCGACGCGTGCACCCCGCTCCGGCGCTCGAAGTCCTGCGCCAGCCATTCGACCGCCGCCACCAGCCCCAGGTGGTCGAGTACGCTGGGCCGGAGTTCGCTGGCGATGCGGCGCACGACGTCCGTGGTCGCGTCCACCCGGGCGAGCACGGAGAGCAGCCGCTCGTGGACTGCCGGCTGCCGCGGCGCGAGGTGGGAGCGAACCCAGGCCAGGTCCATCTTGAGCCCCGTCAGCGCCTGTCCCAGCTCGTCGTGGATCTCGCGCGCGATCCGGGTGCGCTCCTCCTCTCGGATGCTCTGCAGCCGGGCCGCGAGCTCCCTCAGGGCATCCTCGGATGTCTTCCGCTCGGTCACGTCGCGTTGGATTCCGAAGTGGCCGGTGATCCGCCCCTCGTCGTCGTAGAGGCAGATGTAGTCACCCTCGATGATGATTGGGGTTCCGTCGAGCCGCCGCTCGTCGGTTTCCACGTGGAGCCGGCCCTGGTCGAAGAATTCCTTCCACACCCGGCGGCCCTCTGCCAGATCGTGGCCCCAGACGTCGGCCGGCGTGAGCCCCACGAGCTCGCCGCCGTACTGCACCCGCATCGCGTCGTTGGCCCGCGTGAGCCGCTGGTGGGCGAAGATGTAGTCGAGTTGCGCCTCGGGATCGGCATCGCCCCCCCAGTGCAGCGGCTCGTCCAGCATCATGAAGAAGATTCCGTCGAGTGACTGGGCGAACATCAGCTCGAGGAGCGGATCGGCTGCGGCGGGAGGCGTCATCGGGAATCCCGGAAGGTCCGGGGCAATGCTATCCCTCGGCCCGGGCCCGGGCAACGTAGGTCGGCGCAGCGAGCCGGAGGACGGCATCTAACCCTCCTCGCAGCGCCCGGCCTGTTCCACCCTGCCCTCGCGGACCAGTCGGATGACGGCATGGACGGCGCCGGACGAGTCGCGCGCGGTCGTGACCGTCTCGAGTCGCCGGTCCCATCGCGCCGGCATCGGGCCTTCACCCCAGCCTACGGTCCAGGTCTCGTCTCCGGTCGTGCGCGCGGCCAGGGATCCCCGCCCACCCGGTGCCGACACCGTGTCCTCCCGTGCGATTACGCGGTGGAGCGGCGCGCGGGGGAAGAAGTCTTCCAGCAACCCGCCCAGCTCCATCACGGCGCGCAGCCCATCGGGCACGAAGGGCCGCGCGGCTTCCTTCCACGCGCCAGCCGGGTCGAGCACCCCGCGCCACCGGCCACCGATCAGCCCGCTCGCGTCGGGCTCCTCCCGGCCCTCGGGGGCGGCCGCATACACTCGTAGGCTGGCATACCACGCCTCCATCGAGAGCCCGCCATCGCCCGGTGCCATCCGGACCGAAAGGCGCCCGTCGCGGCGCACCGTGACGGTTCGCTGGCGCCCGCCCGTCTCGCTCCGGCTCGTGGCCGATACCTGCTCGGCGAAAACGAAGCAGCCGGCCGTCTTCCCGTAGGTCGGGAGGACTGCCGGCTGCTGCGCCGCGAGCGGGGCGCCAGTGAGCGGGACCGCGAGGGCGAGGAACCCAGCGCGCCTCATCTTGCGCCTGCTCGCGCTATTCCGCGCCGAGGAACGGGTAGCGCCAGTCCTGCGCGGGGACGAACGTCTCCTTGATCGTGCGCGGCGAGACCCAACGCATCAGGTTGAGGATCGACCCCGCCTTGTCGTTCGTCCCGCTGGCGCGGGCACCACCGAAGGGCTGCTGGCCCACGACCGCGCCCGTGGGCTTGTCGTTCACGTAGAAGTTGCCCGCGGCATTGACCAGCGCCCGGTCGGCCGCGGCGAGCGCGGCGCGGTCGCGCGCAAAGACGGCACCGGTGAGCGCGTAGGGGCTGGTGCGATCGACCAGGCGAAGCGTCTCCTCCCACTCGGCCGCCGGGTAGACGTGCAGCGTGAGCACCGGGCCGAACAGTTCTTCGCACATCAACGTGTGCGTCGGGTCGTCCGACCGGATGACGGTGGGCTCGATGAAGAAGCCGGTCGAGTCGTCGGCCCCGCCTCCGGCCACGATCTCGAGCGAGGAATCTTCCTTGGCCTGGTCCAGGTAGCCCTTGAGCTTGGTGAACGCCTTCCGGTCGATCACCGCGCCCATGAAGTTGCGGAAGTCGCTCACGTCGCCCATCGCGATTTCGCTGATCATCGCCACGAGTCGCTCGCGCAGTTCGGGCCACAGCGTGTCGGGGACGTAGGCCCGCGAAGCCGCGCTGCACTTCTGGCCCTGGTACTCGAAGGCGCCGCGCACCAGCCCCACCGCCAGCGCCTGCACGTCCGCGCTCGCGTGGGCCACCACGAAGTCCTTCCCCCCGGTCTCGCCCACCAGCCGCGGGTAGCCCTTGTAGCCCGGCAGGTTCTCCGCGACGGTCCGCCAGAGCGAATGGAACACCTCGGTCGAGCCGGTGAAGTGGATCCCCGCCAGGTGGCGGTCGGCGAGAAGCCGCTGGCTGATCGCCACGGCGTTGCCCGGCAGGAAGTTGATCACCCCCGGCGGGAGGCCCGCGGTCTCGAGCGCCTGGAACACGACCCAGTTGCTGAGCAACGCGGAGGCGGCGGGCTTCCAGATGGCCACGTTGCCCAGGATCGCTGGCGCGGTGGGCAGGTTGCCGCCAATCGCCGTGAAGTTGAACGGCGTGATCGCGTACACGAAGCCCTCGAGCGGGCGGTGCTCCAGCCGGTTCCACGTTCCCGGCCCGGAGTCGGGCTGCTCCCGGTACACGCGCTCGGCGTAATGCACGTTGAAGCGCAGGAAGTCGATCAGCTCGCAGGCGCTGTCGATCTCGGCCTGATGGCAGGTCTTGCTCTGGCCCAGCATCGTCGCGGCGTTCACCAGTGGGCGCCACGGTCCCGCCAGCAGGTCCGCCGCCTTGAGGAACACCGCCGCGCGGTCCTCGAACCGCATCGCGGCCCAGTCGCGCTGTGCCTCCACTGCGGCCGTCACTGCCGCGGCGATGGTCTCGTCGCTCGCCGAGTGGGCACGCGCCAGCACCCGGCGGTGCTCGTGGGGGGACACCACGTCCACGGTCTTGCCGGAGCGGAAGTGGCGCCCGCCCACCACCGCCGGGATCTCGGCGGTCTGGTCGCGCATCGTGGCCAGCGCGTCCTTGAGCGCGGTGCGCTCCGGGGTGCACGGGGCATAGCCGAGCACCGGCTCGTTGCGGGGGACGGGGATGTTCGAGACGGTCATCGGTCGGTCACCAGGTGGGTATCCGCTGCGCGGCGCGGGGTTGGACCCGCCGCCGGGGTGGGAGCTTACCGGGATGCGGCGTCAGGGGCAACCGCGTGCCGTGCCGGCCGGTGGGTGCTTTCTCCGAACCCACTGAACCGAGGAGACTTGCGCCCGTGGAATGACCGGGTGAATCTCAGGATCTTGAGTCGTTCAAGGATCGCCCGGAAGGCCTGACTGGGGTCAAGAATGCACCGGTTTACTCTCGCCGCAGTTCTGGCTGCCTGCTTTGGTTCCGGACCTCTGGCGGCTCAAGCTTCCCAGCCTCCCACGAGTGCGCCTGTCGAGGTGTGGGTTACCCCAAATGTGTTTGAGCTGGGTGCTTCGGGTTCTGGCCTCCATTCTTGGGAAGCGGAATCGCTGGGTCGTCGGTTCCTCGGAGACGGCTCCCGCGACTATCGATACCTCGGTTTCGCGGCAGGAGCGGCCGCCGGGCTCGCCATCTTCCTGTTCAGCACCGAGCAGCAGGGACCGCAGGCCCTCGTGATACCGGTGGGCGCGATCGGCGGCGCATTGCTCGGGATGGTGGTGCATCGGAATCCCCGGGGGCTGACTGCGGTCCGTGCTGGACTTCCGTTGTCCTGTCGCACTACTGGTTGCCGGTTGAAAAGTATCGGTGGACGAGGTTGACTTGGCCTTGATACGACCCCCCCGGAGGAGGGCATGTGACTTCGTCACTAGGTTCCCAGTGGCCTCATAATACTTCTGTTTGTCGACGGCAATACCAATGAAGTCATCGGAGTTGTCAATCAAATCTCCCGGGTTTTCGAGAAGGATTATGAAGCCAGCTGCGGCGAAGACCCCAGCCAGCGCCGGGGCGGTGCCGTAGAGCACGGCGAGCTGGGCAGCGAGGACGACTGCCAGCGTACCAATTACCGCGTCCTCGTATGTGTGATCCGGATCGTAGATGCGTTCCCGCTCATGGTCATCTTCCCGGAATGCGATCGTGAACGGCTGCTCCTCCCAAGTAGTGCCCGGTGGATATGTGCTCTTGATTTCAAGGATCTTGTCCTCGGCCGCCACCAGCGCGCCCAGAAGGCCGGTTCCCGAGATCCAGGTATGGTCATTCTGGTCAAATCGCCTCGGGATCACAGCGGATTCGTGTGCGATGGGCGGAACTGGAACCGAAGCAGTCGAGCTCAGCCGTTAGCGCTGCCGCGGATCCACCCAAGAACTCCGCCGCACGACTTGCCACGACGCCCCCGCGAGCGGATCGCAAATTGTCACGAAGGTGAAGCTTCTGCTCTGGCACCCTCGATGCCCGCATGTCCTCCAAGACACGCTGCCTGACCTCCGGATCCTCCAGGGCCCTGGCGAGGCTCCATGCCATCCGTTCCATCACGGCACGAACTCGACTTTCGGTAGTCACGCCGCCGACAGGAGTCTTAAGCAGACGTTCGCGCTGTGACCCCCCTGAGACCCGAGAGTGCCTCGGCTGGAAATGGGCGCAGGTGCTGATTCGCCCGCTCCGCATCCGCCTATCGAGACGGCGAGCCCCACAAGAAGTCTTGTTGAGGTCAGTCGCACACGCCTGCAGATTCGCATGAGAGACTCCCGGTTGGTGGTGTAGAAGAAGCAGTGATTGTGAGTCATCTGGACCACCCCGGCCTTCTCCTGCATCAAAAGACACCCACAGTATCCGGGGCAACGGGAGCCGGCGAGAGCGCCGGCGGTGCCGCGCCGGGGCCGCCGAACCGGGCCGGGTGAAGCGGCGTGAGCCCTTCCGCCGCGAGGATCCGGCGCCCTGCTTCCGATAGGAGGAACGCGACGAACGCCTCGCCCCCTTCGCGGTTTCCAGCCGCCCTCGGTACGGTGACGCCGTACGCGATCGTCGAGCCCCGGAGGATCACGGAGTCCTGCCCTTCCATTCTCCCGCCGGGTACCCGCACCGACGCCTGTGCGTACCACGACTCGAGTACCGGATCGCTGAGGTCGGCGCGCGCGCCGAGCGGGACGTACGGCAGCCCGGTCTTGAGCGCGATGCTCAGGTAGGACCAGGCGTAGTCCACCTCGCCGGCCTGGAC
>JBOHSQ010000192.1:0-4261 GCA_050733295.1 Gemmatimonadales bacterium | reverse complement strand
ACGCCGGTCGCTCCTTCGGGCAACTATCCGGCTGGGCCCATTTGGTTCTGGAGTGTTGGGACAGGGCTCTTTGCCCAAGTCACCATCGGCGGGTTTTGAGGTGTCTCATGACTAGAAACCGGATCTCGGGTGCGGTTAGGGCAGTCGCAATGATGGGATTTGCAGCTTGCGGACCGGCGATGGCCCAGGCCGGCCAGCGTGTAACGCGGTCTCCCGATGACCTCGTGGCAGCTTTTGCGGCGGAGCATCGGCCCAGCGAACCTCGTGGGAAGTCAGACCGAGACGTGACCCACGTCCTCACGTATCCTGAAGACTACCCGCGCGGCGATCTCGAAGCTTTCCTAGGCGGCCTAGAGCGCCTCGCAATTGAAGGCGAGACGTCGCAGGTACGCGCGGCGGCGGCGTTCAGCATCTCCCTTCCAGGCGCACGGTGGAAGGCGCATCCGGTCTCCGGCACCGTTCCCCGGCTTGAGCGGATCTACGGTCGCTCCACCGACCAGATAGTGCGAGCTATGGTAGCCGCAGGGATGGCTGATGTGGCCGAGCAGAAACAGGCCCTCGCCTTCCTTGAGCGAATCGCGATCCAAGACCCAGCACAAGCGGATTTTCCTGGGGCAGCCAGTCGGGCGCTCAACTCGATCTGGGCCATGGGGGCCGAGGGGCGCCAGGTCCTGGAGCGACTGCATACAAGCGGGGCCGTCCGTGACCCAACCGCACGGCTTGAACTTGCAGTGCTCGCCGAGCGGGGCTATCGGCTCAACTAGCCGAGTGGGGGCGAGACCGCCTGCTCGAACCTGACGGCGAGCACGGTCTGACCTGCGACTGAGAGTCAGACGGGATCAGCGGTCGCCGGCCTTGGGCACAGCATCGGCTCACGGCAAGGCGTGCCGGCACCGTGCTTCGGCAACGCCGCCCTGGCGTAAACCCGCCGTACCGAGACGCGGCGCAAGAAGACACGATTACACGAAACACGGCCGCCGCCCCGGGGAAGGGGGACGGCGCATAACGCATTGGAATTAGTGGAGGTAGCTACTGAGCCGTTAGCCGATGCAAGGGGGAGCGAACTGCAAGACCTCAATACGGCGGTTCGACTCCGCCCGGCGCCTCTTTCGATGACGCACCGTCGCCACCATCGCACGGTGCGTTTTTCATTTGCCGACCTTCCTTCCTCCCGTCCGCTCGACTTGTGCGCTGCGTCGCTGACCCCGCCGGTGGAGCGCTTCAGATTGCCTGACTGCCGCCAGCCGGCTGCCCTGAGCAGCCGCCCCAGGGAACCGGAACCTCCTCGACCCCGCGGGGTGGGTGAAGAGGGGGAAGGAGGAGCGATGATCGACAACAATCGCCTGAGGCCGCTCTCCGACCAGGTGGTCGTGATCACCGGAGCATCCAGCGGCATCGGCCTGGTGACCGCGCGCCTCGCCGCGGAGCGTGGTGCGCGCGTCGTCCTTGCGGCCCGGAACACCGCCGACCTCGAGCAGGCGGTCGAATCCATCCGGCAGGAAGGCGGCCGCGCCGTCCACGTCGTGGCGGATGTCACCGAGCCCGACCAGGTCGAACGAATCGCCACGACCGCAATGCAGGAGTTCGGCGGCATCGACACCTGGGTCAACAACGCGGCGGCCGCGATGTATGGAAAGGCCACCGACCTCGAGCTCGAGGACATGCGGCGCCAGATGGACGTCGTGTTCTGGAGCGTGGTCTACGGTTCGCGGACGGCCATCAAGCACCTGGGCGAGAAGGGCGGGGCCATCATCAACGTGGCCAGCGTGCTGGCCGACTGGTCGGTGCCGCTGCAGGCCATCTACTGCGCCGCCAAGCACGCCGTGAAGGGCTTTACCGATGCCCTGCGCATGGAGCTGGAGCGCGACGGCCTCCCAATCTCGGTGACCCTGGTCAAGCCCGCCAGCATGGACACCCCGTTCTTCGAGAAGGCCCGGAACTACCTCCGCGAGGAGCCGCAGCCGGTGCCTCCGGTGTACGCGCCGGAAGTCACCGCCCGTGCGATCCTGCGGGCGGCGGAGCGGCCGGTCCGGGAAGTCGTGGCCGGTGGGATGACCCGGGTGTTTGGGGCGGCGCGGGCGGTGTCACCCAGGCTCGCGGATCGCTGGCTGGGGAACGCGGGATTCGAGCAGCAGCTCGCGGGCCGGCCGGCGCGCCCGTTCGAGGACAACAACCTCCACGCGCCGGTGGCGTGGGACGGGGGCGAGCGCGGTCACTCCTGGCTCGGGCGGGTGCACGAGCTCAGCCTCTACGACACTGCCCGCGGCAATCCCGGCCGCACCGCCATCGCGGTGGGAATGCTCGGGCTGGCCGCGGTGCTCGGCGCCCGGGCGATGCGGCGGGGCTAGGGCGGCTACTCCAGCGGCAGCCGCCCGATGGTGTTGCGATCGGTGCCGTACCAGATCGCCTTGGTGCCCCGGTCGTACACCATGTGCCGGATGGTGTTGGGCTCGCTGCCGCCCTCGGTCTCGACGATCTCGGTGAAGGACCGTGTCCGCGGGTCGAACGCGACCAGTCGGTTGGGCGCGACGCCCGTCTCCGACACCCAGATGCGGCCCTGCCCGTCCACCGCCATGGCATAGGGAAGCGAGCGCGCCGCGGAGGGAAGCGCGAATTCCTCCACCGCGCCGGTGGACGGGTCGAGCCGCCCGAGGTAGCCCCGGGGGTAGTCGGTGTACCAGATCACGCCATCGGAAGTCGCGTCGATGCGCCGCGGCCGGGTGCCGGAATTGGGCAGCGGGAACTCCCGCACCGCCATCGTGCTGTCGATCATGCCCAGCTTGTTGGTGCCGAAGAGATCGAACCACGCCCGGCCGCGCGGGTCGATGACGATCCCGTAGGGCCGTGAGCCCTCCCCCGTGCGCCACAGGCGCACCTGGCCGGTTTTCGCGTCGAGCCGGCCTACCGCGTCCGCCTGCTGCGCCGTGAACCACGCGTTACCCGCGCGATCGAAGATCATCGTGTGCGGGTCACGCACCGAGGGGTCCGGCATCATGATGTTGGTGAGAGCGCCCGTGGCCGGGTCCATCCGCACCAGCCGCCCGTTTCGGTTCCCGGTGAACCAGACCTTGCCGTCCGCGGCCACGACGAGGTTGTGCGGATGGGTACCCTCGTCGATTTCGTACCGGCTGAAGTCCCCGCTCTTCGGGTCCAGCCGTCCCACGTAGTTTCCCTGCTGCCCCACGAACCAGACCTGGCCCCTTGCGTCTACGTAGGGGTCACGCGGACGGGACCTCTCCCACGGCACCGTCCACTCGGTCACCTCGGGTGCCGCCACCCACGCGGCCAGGAGTAGCAGGCCAGCCGGAATTGCCCTTGTCATGATCCGGATCCTCGCTTCTGGCCGCCCTTCGGCGGCCGCTGTAGCTTCGTGCCCCATGACCGACCCGACTCCCCCCTACGAACAAACGGCCGCGCCGGAGTCGAAACGCCGGTCGCGCTGGAAGCTGTGGCTGCTCGGCACCCTCCTCACCATTGTACTGCTCTTCGCGCTCTACGTCTGGGCCACGCTCAACTGGGCCTACTCCGACGGCGAGCGGGCGGGCGTGCTGCAGAAGTTTTCGCGGAAAGGGTGGCTCTGCAAGACCTGGGAAGGTGAGCTGGCACTCTACGTCGTGGGCGGCGTGGCACCCCAGATCTGGCACTTCTCGGTGCGGGACGAGGGCGTGGTGCAGGCCCTGCGGGAGGCGGTCGGCAAGCGGGTGCAGATCCACTACACCGAGCACCGGGGAGTCCCCACCTCGTGCTTCGGTGACACCAATCATTTCGGGTACGGCATCACGGTCCTCGACGACAGGCAGGCGGCGCCGTGAGGCGTCGCGCGGCGGGAGGAGCCGCGAGAAGCGGCTCCTCACCTGCCGCGGCCATCAGGTCACCCGTCGGCTTCCGAACAGGCCGAGCAGGGCGGTGATGGCAAAGACCACCAGGAACAGGAAGAACAGGATCTTGGCAATACCCGCGGAGGCTGCCGCGATGCCACCGAACCCGAACAGTGCGGCCACCAGCGCGAGCACGAGGAAAGTCATCGCCCAACCAAGCATGACACACCTCCAGGGGCATCGGAGTGTGGTTCACGCTGGTGTCTGGGCCCGATTCGCTCCGTGAGCAGGGTCACCCCTCCGGCAGGGTGACGCGGCTCACCTGTTGCATCATCGCTTCCCGCTGCCTTCGCAGGCCACGCGCGCATACAGAAAGTCGAGCCCGCGGGTCTGGCCCTCGACGGGTCCCTCCACGCGCGCGAGCAGCGAGTCCGATCCGCGGC
>JBOHSQ010000191.1:0-2206 GCA_050733295.1 Gemmatimonadales bacterium | reverse complement strand
GGAGTAGGACGGGCAGGACTGGCAGGACGTACAGACGGGCAGGACGGGCAGGACGGGCAGGACGGGCGGGACGGGTAAAAGCGAGCCGCGAACAGCGAACCGCGAACAGCAAACAGCGCAAGGCGCTCATCCATACATGGCCAACAAGTTTCCCGGCGTCGACTACCTCGATCTCGATTCCCTGCTGAGCGAGGAGGAGCGGGCGGTCCGCGACACGGTGCGCACCTGGGTGGACGAGGCGCTGATCCCGGTGATCGGCGACGCCTACATCGAGGGCCGCTTCCCGAAGGAGCTCGTTCCCGGAATGGCGGAGCTGGGGCTCTTCGGGGCGAACCTGCCGGAGGAGTACGGCTGCGCCGGGCTCAACAACGTCGCCTACGGCCTGATCATGCAGGAGCTGGAGCGGGGCGACAGCGGCATCCGCTCGTTCGCCTCGGTGCAGGGCGCGCTGGTGATGTACCCGATCTACGCCTTCGGGGCGGAAGAGCAGAAGCAGAAGTGGCTGCCGGCGCTGGCCAAGGGCGCGGAGATCGGCTGCTTCGGGCTGACCGAGCCGGACTACGGCTCGAACCCGGCGGGGTTGATCACCACGGCGCGGGAGACGAAGGACGGCTGGGTGCTCAACGGCGCCAAGATGTGGATCACCAACGGCTCGCAGGCCACGGTGTCGATCATCTGGGCCAAGACCGGGGCGCTCGACGACCCGAAGTCGATTCGCGGCTTCATCGTCCCGACCGACACCAAGGGCTACGCCGGCAGGGACCAGAAGGGAAAGCTCTCGCTCCGCGCGAGCGATACCAGCGAAATCCACCTGCAGGACTGCCTGGTGCCCAAGGATGCGCTCCTGCCCAAGACCGACGGGATCAGGAGCCCCCTCATGTGCCTCACCCAGGCGCGGTACGGGATCGCCTGGGGCGCGGTCGGCGCGGCGATGGCCTGCTACCACGAGGCGCTGGAGTACGCCAAGCAGCGGGTGATGTTCGACCGGCCCATCGCGCAGACGCAGCTGCAGCAGGCCCGGTTGGCCGAGATGATCACCGAGATCACCAAGGCGCAGTTCCTCGTCCTGCAGCTGGGCCGGCTCAAGGACCGCGGCACGATGACTCCGCAGCAGGTGTCGATGGCCAAGCGGAACAACGTGAACATTGCGTGCGAGGCGGCGCGCGAGGCACGGCGGCTGCTCGGGGCGAACGGGATCCTGGCCGAGTACCACTCGATGCGGCACATGGCCAACCTGGAGTCGGTGTACACCTACGAAGGGACCCACGACATGCACACGCTGATCGTGGGGCAGGAAGTCACGGGGCTGCCGGCGTTCTAGGTGAACGGGGGGTCGGCGGGCATCGCCTGGATGAGCGTGGGTTCCGGGCCTCGGTGAACGGGGAGTGAGGGGGAGGAGCAACTACGTGAAGATCGCGGTGTGCATCAAGCGCGTGCCCGACATGGAGCAGCGCTTCAAGATCGGCCCCGACGGGAAGGGCGTGGACCCCGCGGGCCTCAAGTACGACATGGGCGACTTCGACGGCTACGCGGTCGAGGTGGCGTTGCAGCTGGTGGAGAAGCAGGGGCCGGGCGAGGTGGTGGTGATCGCGCTCGGCCCCGACGGGGTGCAGGAGACGCTGCGCAAGGCGCTGGGGATGGGCGCCGACCGGGCGGTCCAGCTCCAGGCCGACGCAGCCCCGTTCGACGGCAGCGCGGTGGCCCAGGCGATGGCCGCGGAGCTCGGCGGCGGCGGCTACGACCTGATCCTGTTCGGCCGCCAGGCCACCGACACCGGCTCGGGCACGGTGGGCCCGATGACGGCGCACCGGCTGGGGCTGCCCTGCGTGACCTCGATCGTCAAGCTCGACATCGTCGGCGGGAAGGGCACCGCGCGCCGCGAGCTCGAGGGCGCCTCCGAGGTGGTGTCGTTTCCGCTGCCGGCGGTGCTCACCATCGACGAGGGGCTGGCGCGCGCACGGCTCCCCTCGCTCAAGGGGATCATGGCCGCCAAGAAGCGGCCGCTCGAGGTGCGCCCGGCCCAACTGGGCGAGGCCCGGCTCACGGTGCAGGCGATGGAACTCCCGGCCGAGCGCGCCGCGGGCCGGATCGTGGGCGAGGGCGCGGCGGCGGTGCCCGAGTTGATGCGGCTGCTCCAGACCGAAGCCAGGGTGCTCTGATGGCGACGGCGTTCGCGTTCGCGGAGTCGCGCGGCGGGGAGCTGCGC